>CANLWQ010000040.1 GCA_947494405.1 Comamonadaceae bacterium
GCTGGAGGTGCTGGTTCGGGTATTGGCAAGGGCGGCATGATCACCAAAATACTGGCGGCCAAAAGGGCGGCAGGGTCGGGCGCCAGCACAGTGATTGCTTGGGGCCGCGAGCCCGACGTGCTGCTGCGTTTGGCCCAAGGTGAAAGCTTGGGCACGCTGTTGGTGGCGCCCACCCAAAAACAACAAGCGCGCAAGCAGTGGATGGTTGATCAACTTCAGCTGCCAGGTGCAGTATGGGTGGACGCTGGCGCCTTAGAGAAATTGACGTCTGAAGGCAAAAGCCTGTTGCCTATTGGCATGCAAAGCGTGCAAGGCGACTTTTCGCGTGGCGACATCATTGCGATTTGCGACCCGCAAGGCAAAGAGTTCGCCCGCGGCTTGGCCAACTACGCCAGCGCCGAGGCGCGTTTATTGTGTCGAAAAGCCTCTAGCGACATAGAAAAATTGCTGGGCTATGTGGCTGAAGCCGAAATGGTGCACCGTGACAACTTGGTGCTGACACAGCAACGCAGTTAATGCGGCGGGCTTGGGTGATGCTGAGGCGCATCTAGGAAGCCATCGCTGGCCCCGCTGCCTTGACGCAAAAAACGCGTGCGAGGTTCTGGGCGCGGTAAATAACGTGACAACTCTGTCAGCGCCAACTCGTAAACACCGCGTTTGAACTCGACCACCGATTCCAGCGGCACCCAATAGTCGTTCCAGCGCCAAGCATCAAACTCGGGGTGGGTACTGGCGCGCAAGTTCAGCGCGTGATCGGGCACCACCAGTTGCAGCAAAAACCATATTTGTTTTTGCCCTTTGTAATGACCGCGCGCATCCTTGCGGATGTAGCGGTCTGGCACTTCATAGCGCAACCAGTCTCGGGTTCGGGCGACAACGCGCACATGCTCGGCAAGCAATCCCACTTCTTCTTGCAGCTCACGGTACATGGCTTGCTCTGGCGTCTCGCCGCGGTCTATGCCGCCTTGCGGGAATTGCCAACTGTGGGTGCGAATGCGTTTACCCCAAAAAACCTGATTCTTCTGATTGAGCAAAATGATGCCGACGTTAGGCCTAAAGCCGTCGCGGTCAAGCATAATCAAACCTCAATTTATCAACTGAGTCCATTATGCACAGTCAACGGCTTGCATCAATAGGGCTGACATCCATTTACGCCTTTTCATGCCTTTTCTTAGGCACAGCAGACCATGAAAGCCTCACAGTTCCTCATCTCCACCCTTAAAGAAGCCCCAGCTGACGCCGAGGTGGCCAGTCATCAATTGATGATGCGCGCTGGCATGATCAAAAAACTGGGTGCCGGTATCTACACCTATATGCCCATGGGCTTGCGCGTTATCCGTAAAGTTGAAGCCATTGTGCGTGAGGAAATGAACCGCGCTGGCGCTATAGAGCTGACCATGCCGGTGGTGCAACCATCGGAGCTGTGGCAAGAAACCGGCCGCTTTGAAAAAATGGGCCCTGAGTTGCTGCGCATACAAGACCGCCACGGCCGCGACTTTGTGGTGCAACCCACCAGCGAAGAGGTGATCACCGACATCGCCCGCCAAGAATTGCGCAGCTACAAACAACTGCCAAAAAACCTCTACCAAATCCAAACCAAGTTTCGCGATGAGCGCCGCCCCCGTTTTGGTTTGATGCGTGGGCGCGAGTTCACCATGAAAGACGCCTACAGTTTTGACCGCGACACTGATGCCGCCAAGGCCAGCTACCAAGTGATGGCCCAGGCTTACCGCGCCATCTTCGACCGCTTTGGCCTGCGCTACCGCGCCGTGGCCGCTGACAGCGGCGCGATTGGCGGCGACCTGAGTGAAGAATTCCAAGTGATTGCCGCCACCGGTGAGGACGCTATCGTTTACTGCCCCAGCAGTGATTACGCCGCCAATATGGAAAAGGCCGAGGCCTTGGCGCCCCCATATACACGCCCTGCAGCCAGCCAAGCCTTGGCCAAAACGCCTACCCCTGGCAAAAGCACCTGTGCCGATGTGGCAGAGCTTTTGGGCTTACCTTTAACGAAAACTATCAAATCACTGGTTTTAGCGACAGATGAGCTCAATAACGAGGGCGTTGTCGTTAAATCGCAGGTCTGGCTGCTGCTGGTGCGCGGTGACCATGACATGAATGAGGTGAAAGTGGGTAAATTGGCCGGTTTCGAAAATGGCTTCCGGTTTGCCACCATTGCCGAAATTGAAGAGCATTTTGGCTGCAAGCCTGGTTATTTAGGCCCTATCGGCTTGCAAAAACCGTTAAAAATTGTTATTGACCGCGAAGTGGCGGTGATGGCGGATTGGGTCTGTGGTGCTAACGCAGCAGACTTTCACATGACGGGTGCCAACTGGGGCCGCGACTTGCCCGAGCCCGACATGATTGCCGACATACGCAATGTGGTGGCCGGAGACGCTTCGCCCGACGGTAAAGGCGTGTTGGCCATAGAGCGCGGCATCGAAGTGGGACATATTTTTTACCTCGGTACCAAGTACAGCCAAGCCATGAATGCCACGTTTTTGGCTGACGACGGCAAGCCCAAACACTTCGAAATGGGTTGCTACGGCATAGGCATCACCCGCTTGCCTGCGGCTGCCATCGAGCAAAACCACGATGCCAAAGGCATTATTTGGCCCGACGCTTTAGCCCCCTTCACCGTGGTGATTTGCCCCATAGGCCCCGACCGCAGCCCCGAGGTGAAAGCCGCTGCCGATACGCTTTACACCCACCTTTTGGCCGCAGGCGTGGATGTCATCCTAGACGACCGTGGCGAGCGCCCCGGCGCCATGTTTGCCGACTGGGAACTGATCGGCGTGCCGCACCGCGTCACCATTGGCGACAAAGGCTTGAAAGACGGCATGGTGGAGTACCAGCACCGCCGCGACACCGAGGCCAGCAAGGTGGCGGTGGCTGAGGTGGCTGCGCTGTTAATGGAGAAGTTAGGCGCTTAAATCCCAGCATCTGTTGGGGGTGAAGCAGACGCATGCACAACTCATCGTCGGGTTCAAACATGTTGAATTTTTCAAAATGGCTTTTGGTGAGCTTGCTGTACCTTGCTTTAGGAACAGCTGGGGCCGGCCCGCAACGCGAAGAGCAGTTGGCCGACTCGGTGCGTATCGCCATGTCATCTGCTGTGGCCGACATGCCGCCGCCCACACCGTACTTGCCTACAGCACAAGACCAAGCAGCCTACACGCAATGGCTGGCACATACCCAAGCGCAGCTTCAGCAAAAACTCAAAGACAAAAAAGGCCAGTGGCGTTTGCCCGAGCTCGGCTCACCTGAGTTGCAACTGGCTTTTTTGCAAACTGTTTGGTATGAGAGTCGCCGCGCCGCCATAGAACCTGCTTTGGTCATGGGTTTGATGGAGGTGGAAAGTGGTTTCAGAAAATTCGCCATCAGCAGCGCAGGCGCACGCGGCGTGATGCAAGTGATGCCGTTTTGGACCCGCCAATTAGGCGTGGCAGACACTGCAGTTTTGTTTCAGTGGCAAGCCAATATGCGCTTTGGTTGCGTCATCTTGCGTCACTATTTGTCGCTGGAAAAAGGCGATTTGCACATGGCCTTGGGCCGCTACAACGGCAGCCGAGGCCAGTTGGCTTATCCCCAAGCTGTGCTGGCTGCCAAGCAGCGCTGGCAGCCATAAAAATGAAAAAGAGGCGTTTAAGCGCCTAATAAATGAGGCAGTTCGCCGTTTTCGTACATCTCGTTCATGATGTCGGAGCCGCCAATGAACTCGCCCTTCACATACAGCTGGGGGATGGTGGGCCAGTTGCTGTATTCCTTGATGCCTTGGCGAATCTCAGCATCGTCCAGCACATTGACGGTGATCAGGGACTTGGTGTCCACACCGCTGGCTTTGAGCAACTGTATGGCGCGACCGGAAAAGCCGCACATGGGAAAGCTGGCATTGCCTTTCATGAACAAGACGATGTCGTTGTTTTTGACCAATTGGTCTATGCGTTGCTGTGCGTCGCTCATCATTCACTCCACTAAAAAAAGACAGGGCACTCGCCCAAAAAGATTGCGGATTATTTCACTTCTGGCCATTGGCCACCGCTGCAACGATCTATGCCCGCGATGTCCTTGCGGCTTTGCACCTGCACAAAGCCCTTAGAAGCCAGCAATTGCCGCACGGCTGGGGCTTGGTCAAAGCCGTGTTCCAACAACAACCAAGCGCCTGGCAACAAGTGGGCTGGGGCTTGGGCGGTGATGGTGCGTAGGTCATCGAAGCCATCTGCGCCGCTGACCAACGCTTGCAACGGCTCCGCCCGCAAAGCAGGTAAATGCGGGTCACCTTGGGCAATATAGGGAGGGTTGGATACCACCAAATTGAAGCGGTCTTGCACTTGCGAAAACCAGTGGCTGTGTAAAAAGCTCACCTCAAGCTGCAAATGTGCGGCGTTGCCAGACGCCACGACCAAGGCCTGCTCGCTGGCGTCCACCGCCTGCACCTGCCAATGGGGGCGGGCGTTTTTCAGCGCCAAGGCGATGGCACCGCTGCCAGTGCCCAAGTCCAACACATGGGCTTGGGGCGGTAGTTCAAGCTCTAAAGCCCAGTCAACCAAGGTTTCGGTGTCGGGGCGGGGCACCAGCACCCGCTGGTCCACTTGTAAAGTCAAACCATGAAATTCTTGCTGCCCCGTGAGATAGGCCAGAGGTTCATGGGCCAAGCGGCGTTGCATCAAATTGTTGTAAAGCGCAGAGATGTGCAGGGGCAGCTCGTCGCTGTCATGCAGCAGCAGCCAAGCGCGGTCGTGCAAGTCGCGCCCCAAGGCGTGCAGCAGCAGGGTTTGTGCCTCTAGTGACAAAATGGAAAAGCAGCGCGCTTGTTGCAGCGCTTGGGCGATATTCATGTGGCGAGATGAAACCTTGCCTTTGAAGAAAATCCCAGCGCCAATGTGCCGGCCGCCAAAACACCGAACAACAACATCGCCGCGCGCAAGGGCCAAGGGCCATCGACTGAACTGGTTGCGCCCACCCACAGCAGCAGCAAGGGCCCTAACAACAATGACAAGCTGCGGACCATCCAAGGCGACATCAAGCTTGCAGTTGCTTGGAATTGGCGCGTGCGACAGCAATGCAGCGCCCATGCCAGTGATGGCAAAACAATCGCCAACACGGCTTGCCAAACACTGCTGCCAAGCAGCATCAGTGCGCCGCCCAGCAACAAGACCAAAACGACTTGGGCCTGCACACGAGGCGAAACGCGTGTCGCGCCCCAACTGCGCAGCAAACCCGCCATCAGGACCGGCAGGCACGCCATCAACGCCAAATGAAACGCCACCATGGCATCGGTGCGCCAGCCCAAACCAGCACACCAAGTGTTGTCAAGCCACAAACTGCCCATCATCAAACCCATGGCCGAAGGTGCCAGCAGCGACTCAATAGGTGCTTGGGGGCCACGGCAAACAGCGACACGCCTGAATATGCGCTGGTCTCGCATCCACAAAACCAAGGCGCAAAGCGTCAGCAAAAAACTCACCGTCCAAGGCGTGATTTGCAAGCTCTCAGGCAAGTGCAAGACCAGCACGACCAAGGCTGCAGCAAGCAAGGGGTGCCAAGCCAGCGGCCCCATCTCGAAAGTGCTGACATGGCTGCGTGTTTCCACCATGGCGCTCCACAGCCCCCACAGCAGCGCCACCGTCAGCAAACTCAGATGCGCCGCCGCGTGGTCAGGCAACAGGCTTGTCAGTGCTACCCCCAAAGCGGTGAGCAGACCAACAAGGCCGCTGAGCATGGGCGGGCAGCGAAACACCCAAGCTTGGCCTCGGCATAAAAGGCGTGCCGTCCACCACAGAGCTACAGCCATGACCCCACTGGCCAGCGACCAGCCTAGTCGGCTGCCTTGATCGCCCAGCCACAGCCAGCCCAGCAGCAAAAGTGTCCACTGCGCCACTTCCCCCGCATGGGCCAGCGCGTCATTGGCGTAGAGCTTGGCGGGCAAAGCCTTAGACATGGGTATAGCCATGCAGTTGGTCAGAGCCGCCGGTTGCATGCACGCTGACATTGAAAGACACGATGACTCGCTCGGCCTGCCCGTGGTAGTGCATGGCTTGGTGCGCCAACCATGAGGGGAAAACCACCAGTTGCCCCGGTACCGGTTGAATATCCAGATGCGCATTTTGCAAGTACGCATTACCAAAATCCATGGCTGCTCCGCCCAAGCGATTGAAGTGCGGGCCGTAAAAACGCGTCACACCGTTGGCCGCACCCAGCACTGGGTGCGCATTGCGCGCTTCTTGCGGATCGACTTGCAGGCAATACACCCCCGACCACGAACAGTTGCCATGGGTGTGCACATCGTGATGGCTGCCTTGGCTGGAGATCTGAAACCACATACCGCGCACAGCGATATGAAAGCCCGGTTTGGCCTCGGGCCAAGCGCCTTGGTTGGCCAGCACCACGGTTTGGCGTACGCTGTCGATGATGAATGCAAGCAACTGTTCCCATTCGGACAGCTTAATGCGTTGCAGCAAATCGTCGCGACTGGCGTAAAAGGCAAGGGGCCTGTTAGCTGCGCCAGAGTCGGTGGCACGCATGGTTTGAAACACACGCACCAGCACTTCGTTGACATCATCGGCCTGCGCAAAGCGATGCACGCCTATGGGCGTGTGCCAAAACTGGTGCAAGGGGTCAGCTGGGATCATCGATCAAGCCGTGGCTTGTAAATCGGCAGGCCACTTCAGTTGATGACCGGTACGCTCAGCCAGCGCTTGAATATCTTCTGGCGTGTCCACATCGGTGCGGTAGCGCAGATTGGCGCTGACCCAGGCATGCACTTGGTCGGGATGCGCCGATTGCCACTGGCGGCAACCGATGTTGGCATGACCCGCCAAGATCTGCTCTCGAACCACGGCGCTGAACATCACCGGGTTACCCGGCAAGCCATCCACCGTGGGTTGCACCACCTGCGTGTATTCGGGCCGTTTTTTGTAAGCGCCAATCAAGTCGTTGATGTCTTGTGAGTTGATCAAGGGCTGGTCGGCCAGCGCCACCAGTACGGCATCAAGTTTGGGCGACAGTGCTTGCAAGCCTAGGCGCAGCGAGGACACTTGTCCGGCGTCGGGATCGGGGTTGCGCACCAGAGTGACCGGAAACTCTTTGACCGCTTCTTCAATGCGCTCGGCATAGTGGCCCAGCACCACAACCACCTCGTCCATGCCTGCGCCCGACAGCGCAATCAGCTGGCGGCGAATCAGCGGTACACCCCCTAACTCAAGCAGGCTTTTGGGGCGCTGCCCCATGCGCGAGCCCGAACCCGCTGCCAACAGCACCGCGCCCACCGCCAAGCGGCTGTACAAACCACCTCCGCCTTTGAGAATGCAACCCATGTTCAGCCTCCACAGCAAGATGATTTGGCGGCAATGGCCACCGCCGACACCGCATCAGCCGCTTCGCTGGGGTGCCCGCGCCGCGCCGCCACCACCGAGCTGAGCACAGACAGGGCAATTTCTTCGGGGGTTTGGGCACCTATGAATTCGCCCGCAGGCGCTACGATGCGCGCCACTGCGCCAGCGTCTTCGCCACTGGCTACCAAGCTGCTGCGCAGCACGCTGGCTTTTTTGGCGCTGGCGACAAACCACAAGCCCTGCGGCTGTAGCGCCAAAGCAGCCTTGAGGCCTTGCAGATCGCGCCGACCTTGGGTGGCCACCACCACAAACGGCGTCGAGCTCAGTTGCGCGCTCACAGCGGCCACATCATCGCTGGACAAGACAGCGTCGGCATCGGGAAAGTCACCTGCTTGCGCTGCATGGGCCACCACCGCCACTCGCAAGCCCACACGCGGAGCCAAGCTCACCAAGGCACGCGCCACCGGCGAATCGCCCACCACGGCTAATGTGGCTGAGGGTAAAACTGGGTCGATGAACAATTCGAGTGTGCCTCCCGAGTGGCAGGCCATGCCGAACTCAAGCACCTCACCCAAATCGCGTTCAGCGCTTTCTTCCGAGGGGGAAATACGAATTTTGCGCGGTTGCCCATCAAGCAGGGCGCTTCGCACGGTTTTGAGAACAGCCGGTTGTGCGCAACCGCCGCCTATCCAGCCGTGGATTTGGCCATCAGCCATGACCACAGCTTTGTCACCGGCTTTGCCCGAGGTAGGGGCTTGCGCACTCAACACAGTGACCAAGGCAAAGGCCTGATCTTCGCTGTGCAGCCGTGCGGCTTGGGTGATCCATTCGTGGCGGTTCATGGCGATCTCCTTGAATTCAAAGTTCAGTGCAACACATGCCTAGCGGCCATCAGGTCGGCCAAGCTGGCAAAGGGCACAAACCGCTCTATGCAGCGGCGAGCCTGTTGTACAGCAGCGGCGGCAGGCACTTGGCGCGTGGGGTGAAACCAAGTGATGCGCGCACCGCGTGCGCGCACTTCTTGCAGTGCAGCGTAAAGCAATTCTGGCGCGTCGGTGTCAAAGCCGTCGGAAAACACCCACACACGCGAGCCCCGATGGAGCTGAGCGCGTGCATGGCGTCGGGCAAAGTCTTGCACACTGGCCGCGATGCGCGTGCCGCCACCAAACCCTGCAGTGACGGCGTTGACCTTTTCCTGAATGGATGGGGTGTCACGCTGCATATAAGAAGTGACTTCGGCCAAGCGGGTATGAAAGACAAACACGCGGGCATCTGCCTCCAACGCAAAGGCGCGGGCCACGCGCAAAAACAGCGCAGCATGCGACTCCATGGAGCGGCTGACATCGGCCAAGATGAACAGGCGCGGCGGCTCTGTGCGTTTGACTTTCCAAGCCGGCTGCATCAACTCGCCGCCCCAGGCCACGCTGCGGCGCAGGGTCTGGCGTAAATCGAGGCGCTGGCCACGCGGGGCCACGCGCCAGCGGCGGGTGGGGCGGGGCTGGAGTTTGGCGGTGATTTGGCGCGCCAGTTGTTGCAAGGCGCTGAGTTCTTGCGGCATCCACATCTGGCCATCGCGCTGGTGCAAGGCCTCGGTGCGGCTGGCGCCGCCTTGGGCGCGGGGCGTGCCAGCGTTGTTTTCGTCTAGACCAACGGCGGGCATATCGCTCGCAGTTGGGGGCGCAGCCTGCGGGCCGCCGGTTTGGGTGTTGGGTTGTTGGGCCGCGTCCATCTGATCATGCAAGGCTTGCACACTTTGGCGCAGGTTGCGACTGGGCCGGGTTTGGCCGCTGACTTTGACGCCGCCGCGCAGTTTCTCGGGGTGCCAAAACCGCTCGTAAACATCTGGCCAGAGTTTCCATTCGCGCTGGCTGTGGCAGGCAATGGCACGCCAAGCCGCTTGAAGGGGTTTTTCTTGTAAAGGGCCAAATTGCAAGGCCGCTTGCAGCATGGCCTGCTGTTCGGCTACCCCGACTGTCAGGCCGTGCTCGCGCAGCAGCCCCGCAAAACCCGCCAGTCGCTCAGAGGGCATGGTGGCCGGGGTGTCTTTCATACGGCGACCTGCGGCTGGGCTGCGCCCTTTTCGGCCACCCCCACAGAACGTCGCCCTTCCACCAGTTGGCGCAGGCGATCAGACCCCATCAAAAAGCGGTCTTCTCGGGTTTTCAGCAAGCAGCCTAAAGTGCCCAACACGCTCGCCATGTCTTCGGGCAAGTTGTTGTGACCCAACTTGAACAAAGCGCTGACCCAGTCCAAGGTTTCGGCGATGCCGGGAATCTTGGCCAAGTCTTCACGGCGCAGGCGTTGCACAAACTGAACCGCCTCTTCCACCAAATGGCTGTCGGCCTGCGGCAAAGCGCTTTTGACGATGGCGATCTCGCGCGCCAGCGTTGGGTAATCGAGGTAATGGTAGAGGCAGCGACGGCGCAGCGCGTCGGACAACTCTCGGGTGCCGTTGCTGGTGAGTATGACTTGCGGAATGTGGGTGGCGCAAAGCGTGCCGATTTCGGGCACGGTGATTTGGTAATCGGCCAGCACTTCGAGCAAAAAAGCTTCAAAGGCTTCGTCGGCGCGGTCGATCTCATCGATCAGCAACACGCAAGGACCGGTCTGGCTGATGGCGCGCAGCAAGGGGCGCTCGAGCAAATACTCGCGGCTGAACAAGTCGGCTTCGCGCACGCGGGCTGCGCCATCTTGATTAACGCCTTTTGGGGCTGCTTCATTCAAGCGAATCGCCATCAACTGGCGACCATAGTTCCATTCGTAAGCGGCTTGCGCCAGGTCCAAGCCTTCAAAGCACTGCAGGCGAACCAGAGTGGCACCTTGAGATTGGGCCAAGGCGGTGGCCAGAGCGGTTTTACCCACACCGGCGTCGCCTTCAATCAACAAGGGCCGCTGCAGCGCAGACGCCAGCCACACGGTGGTGGCCAAATCTTCATCAGCCAAATAGCCCGAGACTTGCAGCCGTTCGCGCAGCAAACGCTCCTCGGCAGCAGGCTGCGCGGACAGGCCTTGCGTGGTCATGCTCAGGCCTTCTTGCCGAGCAAGCCACCCAACCAGCTTTTGACCAAGGACCAAAAAATAGCCAAGCCGTTGATCTCTTTAGCCACCACGGGTGCCCTTGCAGAGGCACCATTAGGTGATGGGTCAGAGGATGTGCCATCCGCGGTCGGCAAAGTGAGTGCGGTTTGACGAAAGTTCTCGACAAACTGCGCCAGCAACATATCCGACACCTGCACCATCATGCGCCCGCCGAACTGAGCAAACTTGCCGTTCACAATAACAGCCGCTTGGCCGTTGAGCACGCAGTGCGCAGGGTTGCTGGGGTCGGCGCTGATGATGGCCGTCAGGTCCATGGAGGCCGACGAGCCGCCCTTGTCTGCCCCCTTGCCGCGCAAGACCATTTTGCGTTCGCTGGCTACCGCTTCGATCACGTCCACCGTGCCGCCAAACTGGGCCACAGCGGGGCCCACTTTAACCTTGACCGCGCCTTTGTACGAAGTGTCAGACAGTTGTTCGGTGATTTCCGCGCCTGGCATGCAACTGGCCA
>CANLWQ010000041.1 GCA_947494405.1 Comamonadaceae bacterium
ACCACAAGGTCGTTCAAGTCATCGTTAGCGATACCCACCACATGGTCGTTCAAGCCATCGTTAGCGATACCCACCACATGGTCGTTCAAGCCATCGTTAGCGATACCCACCACATGGTCGTTCAAGCCATCGTTAGCGTTGCCAACCAGTTGTTCGCCTATGGCCTTTTGGGTGTAGGAGAGGTTTGGTTGATTTAATTCTTGATCAGGGCTTGGTATAACAGCCGAATCCAAGTTGGACTCGTTGTTGGGCTTGAGGAATTTATCACCCAGAGAGAGGTCTTCAAAATGCGGGTCTGAAGAAACAGGAATATCCACACTGCCCGGCACCACATCGCTTCTTCTGGATTTAGCACTGCTAGAACCTTCAGGAATTTCTACAGAAAATGCTTTGCTGCTGCGAACAATAGGCGGTGCTTTTGAGGCCATAGTGGATTGGTATTACTTGGTTTTGAGTAGATCTCCAGCCAAGTTTACTGCTTCCGCCGCATTGACGGAAATACCATCTGCCCCAAGGGCCATGGCGTGATTTGCTGAATCAAGCAAGGCGGGGCCACCCAAAACCACAAAAGTATGGGGGTTGCGAGAAGCCTTCTTCAATCTAGCAATCAGTTCTGGGATGTTGGGCAGTTGTTCTACCAGCCCCACGGACAAACCCACCACATCAAACCATTCATGAGCGACAGCTGTAAGCAGTGCGGTTTCAGTGGTTGAAATTTCCACCACGACTTGCCAGCCATCGCCACGAAAAAATTCGGACACCATGGCTAAACCCAAAATATGTTGTGACCCCGGAGCAGACGCCAGCATGATGCGACGAACATCGCCTGCGATTTGAGGGCCATCGTGGCTTTCATAACCGAGGTGACGCATCGCATGGTGCATGCGCAGCAAACCTTGTGCGACCACAGTGAAATCTAACTGATCTTCCTTCCACAAGTCGCCCAAATGACGGGCAGCAGGGGTGATGACTTCCAGAAAAATAGTTTGAACACTAAGGCCTTTGCCACGCAAGAAATCGACTTGGGTGAAAACCGCTTGTGAATCAGCAGCCAAACATGCTGTCGTGAAGTCTTGCATATCTTGAGAGGTCGCGGGTACCACGGGTGCGTCGGGTGCGGCCACAGCAAGCAGTGCCGGACCTTGGTGGGCATCGAGCAGGCGCGGGATGATCTGCGACTCGATCACCGATAAGAGCGAAGTTTTGCAATGCGCAGCCGACCCTTTGGAATCGTTGGCCGCAGTGGAGACTGATTTGGCCGCGGGCTCCTTGCCTGCAACAGCCAAGACAAGATCTGTAAAGCCTTTTACCGATGCGTTCAATCTGGGTAATAAATGGTTCGCAATATTGAGGTTCATGGCTACTCTTTTAGAAAAAAGGTTGGGCTAACAAATATGTTTTAAATCTACTAAGCCCTATTCTGTCAACAATTAGGTGCCTGCACCACCCTTGCGAGGGTAAATACCCAAGTAAACATGATCGTTTTAAAAACAATCAAGGGTATTCCTTAGAGTTATGTCCATTGCACGCTGTTCAAAGCTTGGTTTTTTTTAAATCCAAAGCAGATAAAAAATCTTTAGGCAAGGCTGCATCTTGCTTGATGCCAGTTTGAATTTGTTTAAGCAATAAGTTTTGAGTTTCAGTTTGCATGCTGGCAGCACGTAAGCTGATGTAGCGTGACTTGGCTTTAAGTGGGTCTGAGCCGCTTTCAGACACAGCTTGCGCCCACAAACCATCGCGAATCACACCGTCTTGTATTTCGCGCAAAACCAAAGCATGAATCAATTCGCTGGGTGGGTTGGCCATGGCAGTTCTTTCAAGTGTTAGTTATGAAATGCGCTCACGCGTTCAACTTCATTTTTGGAACCCAAAAAGACGCTGACACGCTGATGCAGTTGCTGCGGCTGAATATCCAAAATTCGTTGCTGGCCGTTGGTGGCTGCACCGCCTGCCTGCTCAACCAACCAAGACATGGGGTTGGCCTCATACAGCAAACGCAGCTTGCCAGGCTTGTCGGGTTCACGCTTGTCCCATGGGTACATAAAGACGCCGCCTCGGGTCAGGATGCGGTGCACATCGGCCACCATGCTGCCAACCCAGCGCATATTGAAGTCTTTGCCACGCGGGCCTGTTTGCCCTGCCAAACATTCATCGATATAGCGTGTCACTGGCGCATCCCAGTGGCGCATATTGCTCATATTGACGGCAAACTCTTGGGTGTCAGCAGGTATTTGCACATGTTCTTGCGTGAGAACAAAAGAGCCTTGCTCACGGTCCAGGGTGAACATGGCCACACCATCACCTACAGTAAGCACCAAAGTGGTTTGCGGGCCATAAACACAATAGCCAGCGGCCACTTGGGCCTGACCCTTTTGGAGAAAATCTGCTTCGCAGACAGCCAAGTTTCCTTCGGGTTTTTTCAACACACTGAAGATGGTGCCAATACTCACATTGACATCGATATTGCTGGAACCATCTAAGGGGTCGAACAACAGCAAGTATTCACCTTGGGGATAGCGGTTAGGCACCACATAAATACTGTCCATTTCCTCTGAGGCCATGGCCGCCAAATGACCGCCCCATTCATTGGCCTCAATCAACACTTCATTGGCAATGATGTCGAGTTTCTTTTGCACTTCGCCTTGCACATTTTCGGAATGCGCGCTGCCCAGAACACCTCCCAGGGCGCCTTTGTTGACCGCATGGCTGATGCTTTTGCAAGCACGCGCTACGACTTCAAGCAACAAACGCAACTCGGGGGGAATATTGCCTTTGGCACGTTGTTGTTCAACAAGGTAACGGGATAAAGACGCAGCCATGGCTTACTCCTGTAAAGAGGCTGAAATGACTTCGCGCACATCTGCGCTCAGATCGGATTTGGCGGCCACTCTGCGCAATGCTTCTTTGGCTGCACCTTGGTAAGGCTCACTCAATTTTCGCCAGCGGTCCATAGACCGCGCCAGTCTGGCCGCCACTTGTGGATTGAACGCATCTAATTCCAGCACACGTTCACTCCAAAAAACATAGCCTGCGGCATCAGTGCGGTGAAACGCAGAGGCATTGGCGCAATAGGCAGATAAAAGGCTTCTGGCGCGGTTGGGGTTTTTGATATTGAAGTCGGGGTGCAACAACAGTTGTTTTACTTTCGACAAGACCTCGCCTTGCGAGTCAGGGGCAGAGGCTTGCAAAGCAAACCATTTATCCACCACCAATTCATCGTTCTTGAACAGTTGATAAAAATGCGACAGGGCGGGCGTTGCTTGAGGGCAATGGTTATGGACTAACGCGGCCAAAGCATTGACTCTGTCGGTCATATTGTCGGCATGCATGAAATCGTGGTGGGCTTGGGCAGCCCATTTATCTTCAAGCACAAATTTTTCTTGTAAGCACAGGTAGGCCAAAGCCAGACCCCTCAAGGCGCGAGCGCCACAGGCTTTGGCATCTGTTTGATAGGGCCCATGGGGAGTCAGGGTTTGATAGGCCCAGGCCCAATCTTGTGACAGCTCAATAGCCAACTGCTTGCGCAAGCTTTGTCGTACGGCGTGAATGCGTTGAGGGTCGACCACATCGCATTGCTCGGCAATATAAGTTTCGCTGGGCAGCGTCAACACCAACTCTTTGAATGCAGCGTCCAGTGTTTGGTCTCGAAGCAAAGCACGCAGGCCTGCTATCAGTGCATCAGGCAAGGCAGATGTAAGGTCTGTCGGGGACGCCAAAGCTTGCATGATGCTGTTGAGATAGAGGCGCTGAGCCACTTCCCAACGGTTGAAAGCATCGGTATCGTGAGCAAGCAATACCAATAAATCTTTGTCTGAATAGGGGTAGAGCAAGCGCACGGGTGCACTGAATCCGCGCAGAAGCGATGGCACTGGCGCTTGGGTAATACCTTCAAAAACAATGGTTTGCTCAGTCTCTGTGAGAACGACGCGCTGGTGTGCAATGAGAACACTGCCATCAGCACCCAATAAACCCATCTCTACTGGAATGACAAATGGATGTTTGGTGTCTTGTCCAGGCGTGGGTGGGCAACTTTGTTTGAAGTGCAGTGTGAAGCGCTGTGCACTTTCTTCATAAGTTCCGTGGACATCCAAAATGGGCGTACCGGCTTGGCTGTACCAAAGCTTGAAGTTTGGCAAATGCGATGCGAGCACCGATTCTGGGTTGGCGTCGACAATGGCTTGTGCAAAATCATCACAGGTCACTGCCTGACCATCATGACGTTGGAAATACAGGCTTAAACCTTTCTCAAAACCTTTGCGGCCTACCAAGGTTTGCATCATGCGAACAACTTCAGCACCTTTTTCATACACAGTGACGGTGTAGAAGTTGTTAATTTCCATATAGCTGTCGGGGCGAACAGGGTGGGCCATGGGGCCGGCATCTTCGGCAAACTGTACGGTGCGAAGCAAGCGCACATCTTCAATTCGCTTCACAGCGCGAGCAGACGCACTGCCCGCCAAATCTTGGCTGAACTCTTGGTCGCGAAAAACGGTTAAGCCTTCTTTGAGTGACAACTGAAACCAGTCACGACAAGTGACACGGTTACCACTCCAGTTGTGGAAATATTCATGACCAATCACACTTTCAATATTCGCGTAGTCTTGGTCAGTGGCCGTTGCCTGGCTGGCCAATACATACTTGGTGTTGAAAATATTCAAGCCTTTGTTTTCCATGGCGCCCATATTGAAATCGGAAGTGGCCACAATCATGAAGCGTTCCAAATCAAGACTTAAACCAAAGCGGTGTTCATCCCAGGCAACGCTTGCCATCAAAGCGTTCATGGCATGCTCGGTTTTATCCAAATCGCCAGAGCGCACAAATATCTGTAACAAATGCTCATGCCCGCTGCGGGACACAATTCTTTGCTCACGACAGACCAATTGACCTGCCACCAGCGCGAACAAATAGCTGGGTTTCTTGTGAGGATCGTCCCACTTAGCGAAATGTCTTCCATCTTCTAGCAGGCCTTGTTCCACCAAATTGCCGTTGGATAAAAGCACTGGAAAAACAGCAGGGTCAGCCCGCAGAGTGACGCTAAAGTGGGTCATCACGTCGGGGCGATCCAAGAAATAGGTGATGCGTCTGAAACCTTGCGCTTCGCACTGAGTGAATAAAGAGTTTTGACTGAGATACAAACCCGATAGCTGGGTGTTTTTGGTGGGGTTGCAGGTCGTGAAAACCTCGATGGTGAAAGGCTCATTCCCCTCGGGAATATTTTCCAAAACCAGTTGATCGCCCTCTATTTTGAAACTCGTGCCTTGACCATTGAGCAACACTCGTGAGAGATTGAGGTCTTCGCCATCGAGCCTTAATGCCTGCGTCGTTGCCAGCGGATTTCGTCGCATGGTCATGGTGTTGAGAACCCGGGTTTTCGTGGCGTCAAGATCGAATACCAAGTGAACATCGTCTATCCAAAAGCCAGGGGCTTGGTAGTCTTCACGCCGTGTCACCACAGCTTGTCCTTCACGCATCATGTTTCTCCAGATTCATTTTCTTCAACAGGCCATGTGTTGCCAACCAAGTTTTAAACACCGTGCTTGAGGGATGCTTCTATGAAAGCATCCAAATCTCCGTCGAGCACTTTTTGGGTATTGCTGATTTCAACATTGGTTCGCAAATCTTTGATACGGCTTTGGTCAAGCACATAACTGCGAATTTGGTGACCCCAGCCCACATCGGTTTTGGTGTCTTCCAGTTTTTGTTGTGCTTCCATGCGTTTACGCATTTCAAAATCGTAAAGGCGCGAGCGCAAACGCTTCCAAGCCACATCACGGTTGCTGTGCTGGCTTCGCCCGTCTTGACACTGCACAACAATGCCAGTGGGTATGTGGGTTAAGCGCACCGCTGAATCGGTCTTATTGATGTGCTGGCCACCTGCGCCGCTGGCCCGAAATGTATCCGTACGCACATCTGCGGGGTTGATGTCAATTTCTATCGAATCATCTACCTCGGGATATACAAACACGCTGGCAAAACTGGTGTGCCTTCCGCCCGCTGAATCAAAAGGAGACTTACGTACCAAGCGGTGCACGCCTGTTTCTGTGCGCAACAAGCCAAAAGCATATTCGCCTTCGATTTTTAAAGTGGCCCCTTTGATACCCGCGACGTCTCCAGCAGACTCGTCTTCCAATGTGGCTTTAAAGCCTTTGCGTTCTGCATATTTAAGGTACTGTCGCAAAAGCATGCTGGCCCAATCACAGGCTTCTGTGCCACCTGCACCTGCTTGGATATCAAGAAAAGCATTGAGCGGATCGGCGGGGTTGTTGAACATCCGACGAAATTCAAGCTTTTCAACCTCGGCCAAGATACGCTGGGTATCGTCTTCTATGGTGAGCAGCCCGGATTCATCGTTATCGGCTTTGCTCATATCAAACAACTCGGTGTTGTCGTCAATTTCTTGGCCTATGCGGCCTATGGTCAACACAATGTCATCAAGAGACTTTTTTTCTTTGCCCAGTTCCTGGGCTTTCTTGGGGTCATTCCAAACGCTGGGGTCTTCTAGGGAAGCGTTGACTGTTCTTAATCGCTCTGATTTAGCATCGAAGTCAAAGATACCCCCGAAGATCAAGGGTTCGCGCTTGCAAGTCGCTGAGTAGGTTGCCAATAAGGTTGATGCGTTCTGCTTCCATGACGATGTCCATTCTCAAAACCCTGATTATCCCCTGTCCTTAAGTGGCCGCTCGGGCCATGGAATAAATCTCGTGGCTGACATTGCTCACGCTACTGAAGTCACTGATGGTTTTTAAAACATCGCCCACCAAAATAATGGCTGGACTTTTTATGCCCGAATCGTGTATCAAGGTGTGTAAGGCTGACAAGCTGCCAATCACGCTCAATTGGTGATGGTTGCTTGCGTTTTGTACGACAGCGACAGGTGTGTCTGGCGGCATGGATTTCAATAAACCGTTCTGCAAAGCTTGTGCGCTGGTCACGCCCATGTAAATCACCAAGGTCAAGCGGCATGCGTGGGCTGTGCGCCCCAACATTTCCCAATCGATGGGGGCGACATCAGCGTGAGGTGAAAGCGAATGCCCGGTGATCATCACAGCGCCATGCGAATAAGCGCGGTGAGTTAAGGACAGACCAAGGGTGTTGGCTGCAGCAAGGCCCGAGGTCACGCCATTGACTATATGGATGCCTACACCTTGAGAGAGCAGATAAGCAACTTCTTCACCTGCGCGCCCCAGCAGCAAAGGGTCTCCGCCCTTGAGACGAACCACGCTTTCACCAGCCAATGCCTCTTGCGCCATCAATTTTTCGATGAAAGCCTGGGGTGTTGATTGGCAGCCACCGCGTTTGCCTACGTGCACGACGCGAGCTTGGGGGTTCGCATGTTCTAAGACATCGGGGTGAACCAAGTCGTCGATCAAAATGACGCTGGCTTGTTGCAGGGCTTTCACCGCCTTGAGGGTCAACAGTTCGGGGTCACCGGGGCCAGCACCCACCAAAGTGACAAAGACAGATGGAGGTGCATATGTCATCAGGGTTTACCGGACAGAGAATTTTTAACACAAGCCAAGGACAGACGCGAGATCACCTCGGTTTGTGCTTGTATCGAGTGGGGAACAGGTATATGGCCAGCCAATATGTGCGTAATGAAATCAGCTGTTTGTTTGGCGTTCATTGCGATGGGCATATCGGTGGTGAGATGGCTTGATTCTGCTTGGATTTCCAAATGCGGGGCTGCATGTCCATGCACAAAACAGCTCATGACGGGTATTTTGCGTGGGTCAGCCACGGGTTCGCCCTCGGTGCCTCTTAACAACAAAGCATGGGCGTACAAGCGCTCAAGTGTTTGCTGCATGGAAGCCGCGTATTCTGGATGGGTGTAACTGGCTACTTGAAGGCTGGTGCCGTTGACCGGGTTCATCAGTTTGACCAAGCTGTGGGCTGAATTACGCAAGCCCGTTTGCCGCCTCACTTGTAGCAATGCATACACTGCGGGAGACAAAAGTTGTGTGGGGGCGTAAACCACTTCACCTTTGGCAATCGCGCCTAACTGTGTGGCGGGTTCAAGCCCCAAGGCAGAAAAAACATCTTCCGTTGCCAAGCGACTGTCTTCACTCTTGCAACCGTGGACAAGAACCGCATGACCTTGTCTTGCCAACAACATAGCCAACAAAGGTGTTAACAAAGGCAGTCTTCTTGCGCCGTTATAGCTGGGTAAAACAACAATCGGTTGCTCATGCGGGTTGCTAAACATGTGCAAATGTTTTTGGATGGCATCCAAAAACCCCATCATTTCATCAGCAGTCTCCCCTTTGATGCGCATGGCTATACAAAACGCACCCAAGGCCACTGGATCGACCGAGCCGCCCAAGACTTCGGTCATCAATGCACAGGCCTGCTCGCGGCTCAAGTCTTTTGCCCCTTGCTTGCCTCGACCTATTTCTCGAATGAAATGCGCTATGCCCATGCCCGCCATTGTCTGACAAGCTAAATGACTTACGGTTATGTGGCGAATGAAGCAGGGCTAAACTCAGTATCATGCTTATATTGGGAATAGAGTCTTCTTGCGATGAAACTGGGGTGGCCTTGGTCCAGACCCAAGACGGCCAGGCGTGGCCGCAGTTGCTGGCCCAAGATTTACACACACAAGCCGCCATGCATGAGGCTTTTG
Source organism: Comamonadaceae bacterium (assembly GCA_947494405.1). Classification (GTDB taxonomy): domain Bacteria; phylum Pseudomonadota; class Gammaproteobacteria; order Burkholderiales; family Burkholderiaceae_C; genus Limnohabitans. The sequence continues at coordinate 8,621 of CANLWQ010000041.1, forward strand.
GAGGCGTGGTGCCAGAGCTGGCCAGTCGCGACCACATACGCCGCGTTTTGCCACTGGTCGAGCGTGTCATGGTTTCTTCGCACCAAGACTTGTCGTCAATTGATGTGATTGCTTTCACACAAGGACCAGGGCTGGCTGGGGCTTTGTTGGTGGGGGCAGCTACAGCTTGTGCTTTGGCTGCAAGTTTGGGCAAACCCGTGATGGGCATTCACCATTTGGAGGGGCATTTGCTGTCCCCATTTTTAAGTGATGACCCTCCGCAATTTCCTTTTGTGGCTTTGTTGGTGTCTGGTGGCCACACACAACTCATGCTGGTCAAGGCAGTAGGCCATTACGAATTGTTGGGTGAAACCATAGATGATGCGGCGGGTGAGGCTTTTGATAAGTCGGCCAAATTGCTGGGCTTGGGCTATCCAGGCGGCCCTGCTTTGGCTGCGTTGGCTACGCACGGCAGAGCCGATGCCTATGCTTTTCCACGTCCTTTATTGCATCAGCCCAATTTAGACTTCTCTTTTGCGGGCCTCAAAACCGCTGTGCTGACCCAGTGCAAAAAATCGGGTGATGATTTGGCTCACCACAAAGCGGACATCGCGGCCAGTACACAAGCAGCTATCGTCGATGTGTTGGTTAAAAAATCTTTGCGTGCGTTGGATCAAACCGGCATGAAACGTTTGGTGCTGGCAGGTGGCGTAGGAGCCAATCGCGCTTTGCGAGAGCAGTTGGCCGCCTCACTCAGCACCAAGGGTGCTGTGGTTCATTACCCCGAGGCCGAGTGGTGTACCGATAACGGCGCGATGATCGCCATGGCGGCGGGCATGCGAATGCAGTCGGGTATTGAACAAGCCCGTGCGTCTTATGCGTTTGATGTGTTGCCGCGCTGGCCGCTGGCTCAAATTTCTTCTCCCACTTAAATCTATTGGATGATGGATGCGACAAGCTGTTGAACAACTTCAGGCTTCCAAAATACGTGAATTGGCGAATGCAGGCATGGGTCGAAGCGATGTTTTGGCTTTTTGGTTTGGTGAAAGCGATGAGGTCACGCCCGAATTTATCCGTCAAGCGGCTATAGATTCCTTGCAGGCAGGTGAAACTTTTTATTCCCATAACCTGGGGCTTGCGGTCTTGCGAGAAGCCATCAGCCAAGAGATGCTTCAAAAGCATGGCGGAACTATCAGCAGCCAACGTATTGCAGTGACTTCGGGTGGGGTCAATGCATTGATGCTGGCTATGCAAGCCTTGGTCAATGCGGGCGACGAGGTGGTGGTGGTCACGCCTGTGTGGCCAAATTTGACAGCGCAGACGCAAATATTGGGTGCCCAATTGCGAACCGTGAGTTTGGAGCCTGTCAAAGGCAAATGGGTGCTGCCGCTGGACAAGCTGTTGGACAGCATCTCGCCTCATACCCGTTTGTTGGTCATCAACTCACCCAACAACCCGACCGGCTGGACCTTGAGTCGACAAGAGCAGCAAGCTGTTCTGGACAAGTGCCGCACAACGGGAACTTGGATTTTGGCCGATGAGGTTTATGAAAACTTATATTTCTTAGACAGCGAAAATCGTTGCGCACCAAGTTTTCTGGACATTGCGCATGCCGACGATAAGCTGATGGTGGCGCACAGTTTTTCCAAAAGTTTTTTGATGACGGGATGGCGTTTGGGCTGGTTGGTCATGCCGCCACAAGTTACCGAGCATATTGGCAAATTGATAGAGTTCAATACCTCTTGTGCGCCGGTTTTCGTTCAACGCGCAGGCGTGGTGGCTTTGCAAAGGGCACAAGAGGTAACACCTCAGGTCGTCGCGCACCTCAAAACCTGCCGCAACACTTTGGCCCAAGCGCTGCAAGGCATGCCGCAAATCGAGTTCGCTGTGCCTGATGGTGGCCTGTATTTGTTTTTGCGCCTTCTTGGCGATCATGATGACCTTCAAATTGCCAAGCGTTTGGTGGCTGAAGCGGGCTTGGGGCTGGCGCCTGGAAGCGCTTTTGCGCCGGAGTCACAAGGCTGGCTGCGTTGGTGTTTTGCTTCCAAAGAACTTGACAGATTGCGCTTGGGAGCAGAGCGGCTTCAGAGCTGGTTATCCAAGCTATAATTTCTCGGCTTAGACCTTTAGGGGTACAAGTTCACGCCATCTGGCATTTCCGGCTGTTGGCGCATGTCAAATTTTTTGGAAAACACCATGACAACTCTCAATAAAGCAGAGGTCGTAAAGGCCAATGCACGTTCC
>CANLWQ010000042.1 GCA_947494405.1 Comamonadaceae bacterium
CGGTGAAACAAAGCATTGGGTTTGCGCCTGTGGACGCCTTGGTCAACAGCGCCGGTATTTCCGGCCCGAACATGAAGTCCTGGGACTACCCGCTGGCCGATTGGCACAAGGTGTTTGATATCAATGTCAACGGCTTGTACTACTGCTGCCGCGAGTTGGCACCGCATATGAAAGCGCGTAACTACGGGCGCATCGTCAACATCGCGTCTGTGGCCGGTAAAGACGGCAACCCCAATGCAAGCGCCTACAGTGCCAGCAAAGCCGCTGTCATTGCGTTGACCAAATCGCTGGGCAAAGAATTGGCTGATACCGGTGTGCGCGTCAATTGCGTCACACCTGCAGCGGTGAAGACCCCCATCTTTGACCAAATCACGCCGGAGCACATACAGTTCATGCTGAGCAAAATTCCCATGGGCCGCTTTGGTACACCTGACGAAATCGCCGCCATGGTGGCTTGGTTGTGTACCGAAGATTGTTCGTTCTCGACGGGCGCGGTGTTCGATTTATCGGGTGGACGTTCTACTTATTGATTTTTTTCAGGAGCAAAAATGAAACTTGTGCGCTATGGCCCCATCGGCCGCGAAAAACCCGGCCTCATCGATGCAGACGGCAAGCTGCGTGACTTAAGCCACGTCATCGCCGATGTCACACCAGAGCATTTGAGCGACAAGGCTTTGGCCAAACTCGCACGCATCAAGACCGCCACGCTGCCCTTGGTCAAAGGCAAGCCGCGCATGGGTTGCCCCATCAGCCATGTCGGTAAATTCATTGCTATTGGCTTGAACTATGCCGACCATGCGGCTGAATCCAATATGCCTATTCCCAAAGAACCGGTGGTGTTCATGAAGGCCAACAGCTGTGTACAAGGCCCCAATGACAACATCATGTTGCCCAAGAACTCGGTCAAGACCGACTGGGAAGTCGAGTTGGGTGTGGTGATTGGCACGCGTGCCAGTTATGTGTCGCAAGCCCAAGCCCTCAACTATGTGGCGGGCTATTGCACTGTGAATGATGTGTCCGAGCGCGAGTACCAACTCGAACGCGGCCTCACCTGGGACAAGGGCAAGGGTTGCGACACCTTTGGCCCCATAGGCCCTTGGCTGGTCACCAAAGATGAAGTGCCCCAGCCCCAGCGCTTGGGCATGTGGCTGGACGTCAATGGCGTGCGCATGCAAACCGGCAACACCAAAACCATGGTCTTCAATGTGGCCAAACTGGTGAGTTACGTCAGCCAATTCATGACCTTGATGCCAGGCGACGTCATCACCACCGGCACGCCTCCAGGCGTGGGCATGGGCATGAAGAAAAACGGTAAACCTGCCCCTGTGTTCCTCAAAGCCGGCGACACCATGTCCTTGGGTATTGAGGGACTGGGCGAGCAGCACCAAACCGTTGTGGCATACAAAAAACATTGAAACAGGTGTGATGTGAAAAAACTGGGTTTTGTTCTTGCTTCTTTGTTGTTGCTGTTGCCTACAGCTGCGGTTACCCAAACACCGGCCGATAAATCAGTCTTGCCGCAAGAGGTGTACAGGCAAGCGGTGGCAGGTTTGTCGCCTAAGCAAACCCAGTTGTTTCTTCAGGGCGAGAAGGTCTTTACCAATTTTTGGATGGCGGTCAACAATCCCGTCATTCCCTTGGTGTGGGATTTGTCTCAACCCGGACCAGCAGGTGGTGAATGGGGTTTAGGCCCTATGTTTTTAGCCACCAACTGCGCAGCCTGCCATGTCAATGCTGGACGCGGCAGGGCTTTGGATATCAACGGTGCTTTGGCGATTCAACATGTGCTGCGTATCTCGGTGCCGGGCGAGGGGCCGCATGGCTCACCCAAGCCCGACCCGCATTACGGCACAGAGATACAAATGTTTGACACCGTTACCCGCAAAGACCCCGAGGCGCGAGCCGGTGAGGCCGAGGTTTACATCGATTGGCTGAGCAAAACGTTCACTTTCCCCGATGGTGAGCGCATAGACTTGCGTCAGCCTCAAGTGCGAATTGAAAAAACCAACTTCGGCCCCTTGGCCGAGGGCGTGATGATGTCTTTGCGTAACAGCCAAGCCATGGTGGGTTTGGGTTATTTGGAAGCCATCAGTGAAAAAGATATTTTGCAAGTTGCGCAACAGCAAAAATCTCAGGGGTTGAATGGCCGGCCCAATTTTGTGCGCGACGACATCAACAAAAAACAAGCCCTAGGGCGCTTTGGTTGGAAGGCCAATGAACCCAGTATCAGGCAACAAATTGCTGCGGCTTTTTTAGCCGATATTGGCGTGACCTCGGCGGTCTATCCGCAACCCGATTGTCAGCTTGTGCAACTTGAATGCTTGGCTGCCATCAAAGGTGACAAGCCCGAGTTGCGCCCCGAGTTGTGGGACTCGATCACGTTTTGGGTTCAGTCCTTGGAAGTCCCCAAGCAGCGTCACACCGACAAACCTGAAGTCATGCGCGGCGAGGCTTTGTTTGTGTCAACGGGTTGCGCCATGTGCCATGTGCCTGAATGGCGAACCGGCAAATATGCAGCAGTGCCGCAAATTTCCAATCAACGCATACGGCCCTTTACCGATTTGTTGCTGCATGACATGGGCCCCGACTTGGCCGATGGGCGACCCGATTTCAAGGCCAGCGGCAGCGATTGGCGCACACCGCCCTTATGGGGCATAGGTTTATCTAAACAGGTGAGTGCCAGCACCTCTTTTTTGCATGATGGGCGTGCACGCAATGTGTTGGAAGCGATTGTGTGGCATGGCGGCGAGGCCCAAGCCGCTCGCGACACATTCACAGCCTTGCCGGCCGTTAAGCGTCAAGAGCTGCTGGAATTTTTAAACTCGCTTTAGGCTCAGCTGCTCAGCGTCACGGTTTGTATGCCCGGCAAACTGGGCATGGCAAAACTCTCGGGGTCAAAAGCCGTGTCGCCATCGGCGTCTGGCATCCCCGTGGTTTGGAGGTTTTGAAAATCAAACAGCTCGGTGTCTAGCAAATGCGAAGGCGCCACATGTTGCAATGAATTGAACATGATGTCCAAGCGACCAGGGTGTTTTTTCTCCCATTCGCGCAACATATTGCCCACTTGCTGGCGTTGCAAACCGTCTTGGCTGCCGCACAGTGTGCAAGGGATGATGGGGAATGCGCGGTGTGCCGCCCAGCGTTCCAAGTCTCGCTCGGCGACAAAAGCCAAGGGGCGAATCACGATATGGTGTCCGGCATCGCTGACCAATTTGGGCGGCATGCTTTTCAACTTGCCCGCAAAAAACATATTGAGAAAAAAAGTTTGCAAGATGTCATCGCGGTGATGGCCTAAGGCAATTTTGGTCGCCCCTATTTCATCGGCCACCCGGTACAAAATGCCACGGCGCAAGCGACTGCACAAGCTGCACATGGTTTTGCCCTCGGGAATTTTTTGCTTGACGATGGAATAGGTGTCTTGGGTTTCGATGCGAAACGGCACGCCCAATGTGCTGAGGTAGTCGGGCAGCACATGCGCGGGAAAGCCAGGTTGCTTTTGGTCTAAATTGACCGCGATCAAATCAAAATGAATGGGTGCGCGGGCTTTCATCTTCAACAAAATATCCAGCATGCCGTAGCTGTCCTTGCCCCCGGACATGCACACCATCACCTTGTCGCCTTCTTCAATCATGTTGTATTGAACAATGGCTTCGCCTACCTGACGGCACAGGCGTTTTTCGAGTTTTTGGGTTTCACGTTCAATTTGCATGGTTCACCATGTTCCCGCCTCCATGCGGATAGCGACTTCGCAGTCGTCAAAAATTTCCAGTTTGGTGATTTTCACCCGAACCGCCTGAACCCCTTGCAGTTGCATCAAGCGGTGGCACAGTTTGCCAATCATGGTCTCCAGCAGATTGACATGCTCGGCAGTGCATTCATCGATGATGATTTGCCGCACCTTGCGGTAATCGAGAACGCGGTAGATGTCGTCGGCCTCGGGCAAAAGAGGTTGAGCGCCCAAGCTGAGTTCTGCATCCACCTGAATCGGTTGGGGTGCTTTTTTTTCGTGAGCCAAAATGCCCAAGTCTGCGTTAAAGCGCAGGCCAGTCAGTGAAAGAATTTGTTGAGGGCTTGTGTGCATATGAACAGCTTGCTACCAAGTTTTACAGCCTACACGCTCGGTGCCTATAGATAAGCAGTCGGGATAGACATCGGGTTTTGAGGTGTTGACGCGCGCCGCCATGATCTGGGGATGCGACATGAGTTGATAGAAGATGGTGTCGCACAGCGTTTCTTGTAACTCGTGGTGCTCAAAACCAACAATGTTTTGAATCATCTCTCGCAAAAAATCATAGTTGAGAGTGGAAGATATATCGTCTGAACTTGCGGGCGCGTCTTCAAGGCGAACGCATATATCGATATCAAACCACATCCGTTGTGCAGCGCTTCTTTCGAAATCATGCACACCAATGCGAACCGGAAGATCAAATTGGCGCAAACTCATGAGCCGGCAATGTGTGGCCAAGCGCGCATCGAAAACGGCGAAATCAAGCAAACTGCTCATGCACCCCCCTGCGGGTTGATGGCGAACATGACATCTCGCGCAAGCGGCACCAAATGCTGTCCGTTATCTGCTTGGATGGTGCAACCTGTGAGGGCCTCGTTTTCCGCCATGAACACCGCCGTGCGCGCAATATCAACGGTTTGGATTTGACGTTGGAGCAAATTAACTTTGCTAGCTTGATCGAAATTGTCTTGGGTTTGATCGCCGCTGAGGTAACTCAAGCCCGGCGACAAACCGCAAACCCTGACCCCGGGTGCCAAGGCCTGTGCTTGCAAGGCCACGCTTCTTTCAAGCGCCAACTTGCTCACCGTGTAAGAGAAGTAATCGGGGTTGAGGTTGTGCACTTTTTGATCCAACACATGAATCACACATAAATGCTTTGCATGGTGTGGGGCTGTTTTCGCTCTGAGCGCCAAGGCGTTGGCCAGCAGCAAGGGCAGCACTGTATTGGTTTGAAAATGCATTTGCAAAACAGCCGCGCTGCTGGAGGCTGCGTCGTCCATAGAAAAAACCGAGGCGTTGTTGACAATGCATTGGGGAAGCTGGCCGGTTTGCGACACGCATTGATCTAGCAAGTGGGTGTGTGCATCGGCTGCCGACAAATCTTGCTTCATCAATACACAGGTCTTGCCCAAGCCATGCACCATGTTTTGTGTTTGCAGCGCTTCTGTGTCGGAGGTGTTGAAGTGACAAACCACATTCCAATCGGCGCGCGCAAAGGCCAAGCAGAACTCGCGTCCCAATCTTTTGGCGCCGCCCGTCACCAAGACCCAAGGGCTTTGATTCATTCGGCTGCCTGTCTGTTCAATTCAAGTTTCATCAGTGCTTTGCGCATTCTCTGCATCCATTTTGCGAGCCATACAATCAACCATAGACTTCTGGCCCATTTGAATTATGACTGCTCAAGCGTCTTCGCTGACGACAAAAATCAAACAGTTCATGCATGCGGCTGGGGATTGGCTGCCCTTTGACCGGTTCATGGCGCTGGCTTTGTATGCGCCGGGCTTGGGCTACTACAGTGCCAGCCAGCAGCAAATCGGTCGCATGCCGGCCTCGGGCAGTGATTTTGTGACGGCTCCCGAAATATCTTCTTATTTCGGCGCAAGTTTGGCGCTCAGTGTCCAACAGGCCTTGGCGCAGACCCACAACAATGAGGTGCTTGAGTTTGGTGCGGGCAACGGCACACTTGCTTTGCAACTGCTCTCGGCTTTGGGTGAGCAAGTAACAAGCTACACCATTGTCGAGGTCTCGGCGGCCTTGCGAGAACGCCAAGCGCAAACCTTGGCGGCTTTTGGCCAGCAAGTCAGGTGGGTGAGTGAGTTGCCCCACAACATACAAGCTGTAGTGTTGGGCAATGAAGTGCTGGACGCCATGCCTGTGCGCTTGTTGCAGCGCACCGCCGGTGTTTGGCATGAAAGAGGCGTGGTGTGGAATGAGGCAGAAAGCCGCTTTGTCTGGCAAGACCGCCCCACCGACGTCAGGCCCAGCGTTGAAATTGCAGGCGTTCACGATTACCTGACTGAAGTACACCCACAAGCAGAGGCTTTTGTGCGCAGTGTGGGTGAGCGTTTGCAGCGTGGTGTGATGTTTCTCATCGACTATGGTTTTCCAGAGGCCGAGTACTACCACGAGCAACGCCATATGGGCACATTGATGTGTCACCAAGCGCACCGCAGCGACAGCGACCCTTTGCAAGACGTGGGTAGCAAGGACATCACCGCACACATCAATTTCACTGGCATTGCATTGGCCGCCCAAGAAGTGGGCTTAGAGGTCTTGGGCTACACCAGCCAAGCGCATTTTCTTATCAACAGTGGCTTGCTGGGGTTGCTAGAAAATGCACCATTGCAAGACAAGGCCATGGCGCAAAAACTGATTCTGGAACACGAGATGGGTGAGTTATTCAAAGTCATCGCATTCGGGCGTGGCGAGATATGGCAGCCTTTGGGCTTTGTGCAAGGTGACAGAACCCACAGGCTTTGAATATATGTTTCGATGGTTGCTTGTGGTGTTCTTGGCCTTGTTATTGATTCAAGGCATCATGCCTTGGCTGCACAAAATCGGCTTTGGCCGCTTGCCAGGCGACTTGCGTTTTCGCTTGTTTGGGCGCGAGTTATTTATTCCTTTAACCACCACCATCATTCTGAGTATGGTGTGTGCAGGTTTGTCACGCTTGCTCTAGGGACATCTGCGGCAGTTAACATGACTGCATGGATAAGAAGTTCAGCCCATTCAGCGCTATGTCACCCAGTCAATATGGCGCGAGCAAGTTGTGGCTGCTCTCAGTCTTGGCAGTGATGGCATTTGCCGCCAGTTGGTTTTACCCAGACATCAAAAACAAGCTCAGCACCCTATTAGGTGGGGAAGAAATCACGGCTTCTGCCGACGGCCGCGCCAAACCCGAGGGCGGTAAAAGTGGCAAAGAAGGCAGAGGCAGCAAAGGCGGCAAAGGCGGTGGTGAAGGTTCGCGCAACACACCGGTCAGCGTGGGCGAAGTAAGCAACAGGGACGTGCGCTTCACCGTGCAAGCAGCGGGTACTTTGATGGCACTCAATACCGCGGTGGTGCGTGCCAAGGTCGATGGCGAACTCAAAGCCCTGCGATTCACCGAAGGCCAGTATGTGCAAGCCGGGCAGTTGTTGGCCGAAATAGACTCTCGCCCGTTTGATGCGCAACTCAATCAAGCCCAAGGCCAATGGGCCAGAGACACCGCGCTGTTAAAAAACGCCGAGCTCGATTTGCAGCGCTACCAAGACTTGCTCAGCAAAGACGCGATCGCCAGACAACAAGTGGAAACACAAGCGGCTTTGGTGCGGCAATTACAAGGCACGGTGCAGGCCGACCAAGCGCAAATCGATCTGGCCAAGTTGCAGCTGTCCTATACCCGTGTCACCGCGCCCATCAGCGGACGCTTAGGCCTTAAGCAAGTGGAGTTGGGCAGCTTGGTGCGCGCAAGCGACCCCAATGGCGTGGTCAGCATTACCCAAACCCAGCCCATGGCGGTGGTGTTCTCGGTACCCGAGATACACGTGCCTTTGATCATGCGGCAATTGAAATTAGGCAAAGCTTTGGCTGTAGAGGCTTGGGACCGCGATCAAAAAATCCGTTTGGCCCAAGGGCGCGTCAGCACCACCGACAACGCCATCGATGTGGCGACTGGCACTTTGCGTCTCAAAGCCACTTTGGATAACCGCGACGGCAGTTTGTTCCCCAACCAGTTTGCCAACATCCGTTTGCAACTCGACACTTTGAAAAACGCATTGGTGGTGCCGGTCCAAGCGGTGCAACGCGGCGCGGCAGGCACTTTTGTGTATGTGGTGCAGGCTGATAACACCGTGCAAGTTAAAGCTGTGCAACTTGAGGCGGTAGAGGGTGACTGGCAGGCAGTCATTGCCGACCTGAAAGCGGGGCAACAAGTCATCACCGATGGCGCCGACCGTTTGCGCAACGGCAGTGGCGTGGAGGTGGTGAAAGCGGCCAAACCATGAACCTGTCGCGTTTGTTTATCTTGCGGCCGGTGGCAACTTCCCTGTTGATGCTGGCACTTTTGTTGTCAGGTGCTTTGGCTTACCGCCTCTTGCCTGTGGCCTCTTTGCCGCAAATTGATTACCCGACGATTCAGATCAACACCCTGTACCCGGGGGCGAGTCCTGAGGTGATGACCGCCACCGTCACCGCGCCACTCGAGAGACAACTCGGTCAAATGCCTGGCTTGGATCAAATGACCTCGGTGAGTTCGGGCGGTGCATCGGTGATTACGCTGAGGTTCACACTCAAGCTGCCCCTTGATGTGGCAGAGCAGCAGGTGCAAGCCGCCATCAACGCCGCCACCAGTGTCTTGCCCAGCGATTTGCCTATGCCTCCGGCTTACAGCAAAGTCAACCCTGCCGATGCGCCGGTCTTGACCTTGGCCATCAGCTCGCCCTCGCTGCCCATCACGCGTGTGCATGACATGGTGGAAAACCGCTTGGCCATGCGTTTGTCGCAAGTCGCGGGCGTCGGCTTGGTCAGCATCGCCGGCGCCCAACGCCCCGCGGTGCGGGTGCAGGTCAACAGCCAAGCCCTGAGCGCGGCAGGCTTCTCGCTGGAAGATGTGCGAGCCGCCATCAACCAATCCAATGTGAGCATGGCCAAGGGCAGTTTTGATGGGCCAGCACGTGCATCCAGCTTGGACGCCAATGACCAGTTGCAATCGGTAGAAGACTATGGCAATTTGGTGTTGGCCTACAAAAATGGCAACCCTTTGCGTTTGCGCGATGTGGCGGCCATCGTCGACGCGCCGCAAAACAACCGTTTGTTTGCCTGGGCCAATACCCAGCCCGCCATCATCTTGAATATCCAGCGCCAACCGGGCGCGAATGTGATTGAAACCGTGGGCCGCGTGCAGGCCTTGTTGCCGGCTTTGCGTGCGGCTTTGCCGCCGAGTTTGGATGTGCAGGTGATGACCGACCGTACCACCACCATACGCGCTTCGGTCAATGATGTGCAGTTCGAGTTGTTGTTGTCGGTGGCCTTGGTGGTGATGGTTATCTTTGTGTTTTTACGCAACGCCGCCGCCACCATGGTTCCCGCCGTGGTTGTGCCTTTGTCGCTGGTGGGCACTTTTGCAGTGATGTATTTGGCGGGCTTTTCCATCAACAACCTGACCCTCATGGCCTTGACCGTGGCCACTGGTTTTGTGGTGGATGACGCGATTGTGATGATTGAAAACATTGCCCGTGTGTTGCAAGACCCGGACACACCGCGCGCACCGTTGGAGGCCGCCATTGAAGGTGCGCGCCAAATCGGTTTCACCATTGTGTCGCTGACGTTTTCGTTGATCGCGGTGCTGATTCCCTTGTTGTTCATGGGTGATGTGGTGGGGCGTTTGTTCCACGAGTTCGCCATCACTTTGGCGGTGGCGATTTTGATTTCCGCGGTGGTCTCGCTCACCCTCACACCCATGTTGTGCGCCCGTGTTTTGCGTGTGAACAAAACCGAGCACCACACCTTGGGCAACAGCGCTTGGTTGCAGCGCTTGATTGACTTTTATGCTCTGGGCTTGAACTGGGTGCTGGACAGACCTTTGGCCACGCTTGGCGCTTTTGCCTTGACGCTGGTGTTGACCGTGGCGGCCTACCTCATCAGCCCCAAAGGCTTTTTCCCTTTGCAAGACACGGGTGCGGTGCAAGTCATTACCGAGGCCACACAGTCGAGTTCCATAGAGGTCATGTCGCAACGTCAACAAACGCTGGCCCGACTTTTCTTGCAAGACCCAGCGGTGCAAAGCCTCACCTCTTTCATTGGTGTGGATGGCCCCAATGCCAGTGTGAATGCCGGGCGCATGACCTTGAACTTGAAGCCTAAGTCTGAGCGTTCAGAGGGTTTAGAGCAAACCTTAGAGCGGTTGAACCGCCTGGGGAACCAAGTCCCAGGCCTGCAGGTTTTCTTGCAACCCCTGCAAGATTTGAGTTTGGAGGACCGCGTTGCGCGCAACCAATTTCGTTTTTTACTCAGCGGCCCCGATGGTCCTGCGCTGGGGCAGTGGTCTGGGCGACTGCAAGAGCGCTTGCGCCTAGACCCAGCGCTCGCCGAGGTGGCGTCCGATTACCAAGACCAAGGCTTGCAAGCCTATGTGCGAATCGACCGTGAAGCTGCCGCGCGTTTGGGGGTGAGCGTGTTGTCCATCGATAACGCGCTCTACAACGCCTTCGGACAACGGTTGGTGTCGACCATCTTCACCCAAAGCAACCAGTACCGCGTGGTGCTGGAGGTGCAAGACCCCGACCGCCAAGGGCTTGCGTCTTTGTCGCGCTTGCATGTGCCGTCTCTCAATGGCACGCAAGTGCCGCTCAGCAGCGTGGCCAAAGTGGAGGAACGTGCGGCGCTGCTCAGCATCTTGCATGTGGCGCAATTTCCGGCGGTCACTTTGTCGTTCAAGCCGGCGGCTGGAGCGTCGCTTGGCGAGGCGGTGCAAGCCATAGAGCGGCATTGGCAAGCTTTGGTTGCCGAGGAAGGCGTTCCTGCTTCTGTAGAGACACGCTTTGAGGGCGCGGCTTTGGCTTTCAAAGCCTCTTTGCTCAACAGCTTGTGGTTGGTGTTGGCGGCGGTGGTCACCATGTACATCGTCTTGGGCGTGCTGTACGAAAGCTATATTCATCCCGTCACGATTTTGTCTACCCTGCCCTCGGCTGCCTTGGGTGCTTTGTTGGCTTTGTTGGCTGCGCGAATTGA
>CANLWQ010000043.1 GCA_947494405.1 Comamonadaceae bacterium
ACGGCGACTTCAGCTTGAACAAGCGCTTGGCAAGCCAGGGCTTGAAACGCATGTTCTTGCATGCTTGGCGGTTACAGTTCATCCATCCCAGCTTGGGCAAGCCGCAAACCTTGCAAGCCGATTTACCCCCCGAATTACAAGAGTTTGTTGACCATGTCCAACCCCCACCGCCCACGCCAATTTGACTTGATTGCCTTCGATTGGGATGGCACTTTGTATGACTCCACCCAGATCATTGTGCGCTGCATCCAGGCCGCGGTCACCGATGTGGGCGGACAAACCCCCAGCCACGCGCAAGCCGCCTATGTGATTGGCATGGCCTTGATGCCAGCGTTGGCCCATGCCGCCCCCGATGTACCCAAAGAAAAATACCCACTGCTGGGCGAGCGCTATCGCCATCACTATGCCCAGCACCACAACGACTTGTCTTTATTTGAAGGCGTATTGCCTTTGCTGCAGGTTTTGCATGAACGCCAGCATTTATTGGCTGTGGCGACAGGCAAAAGCCGCAAGGTCTTGGATGAGGCTTTGCACCAAGTGGCTTTGCGCGGCATTTTTGACGCTTCTCGCACCGCTGACGAAACCGCTGGCAAACCCGATCCACGCATGCTGCATGAGTTGATGACCGAGTTGGGCGTTGCGCCCGAGCGCACCTTGATGATTGGCGACACCACCCATGATTTGCAAATGGCCAACAACGCCGGCTGCGCCAGTGTGGGGGTGAGTTATGGCGCACACGGCACTTCGGGCTTGGAAGATTTGCGCCCACGCGCCGTGGTGCACAGCGTGGCCGAACTGCATACTTGGTTGCAAGACCATGCCTAAACCCATCGCTTTTTGTCACAGCGCAGACCTGCAAGAGGGCGGGCTGGCCGTGCCTTTCGATGTGCTTTATGCCGGCCAGACTTGCCGCGCTTTTGCGGTGCGTTTTGAGGGTCAGGTGCATGCCTACTTGAACCGTTGCAGCCATATCGCCATGGAAATGGATTACCAACCCGACCGGTTTTTTGACCCCGATGGGCGTTGGCTGCTGTGTGCCACCCATGGCGCAACTTACGCGCCTGATACCGGCGACTGCGTGGGCGGCCCGTGTCGCGGCGGCCTGGTGAAAATTACCCTTTCAGAAATGGATGGGGTGGTGCACTGGCATACTGCCTCCAACTTACAGCCTTTGGAATTTTGACCATGACACCCGATCACACGCCCAGTCCCGTCGCAGCTGCCAATGACAAGCCGCCGCATGAGGCAAGTTGGGAGCGCGACGCACTAGAACGTTTGGTGATGGCGCAAATCGCCGAACAACGGGTAGCCAGGCGCTGGCGCATTGGTTTTCGCTTGCTGTGGCTGGTCTTGGCGATCGCCTTGTTTTGGTACAGCTCGCACTACAACAAAGCCGCCATTTCGGCCAATCCCACTTCGCACACCGCCTTGATTGAAATCAAGGGTGAGATCGACAGCGAAGCCAATGCCAACGCCGAATGGATCATGACCTCTTTGCGCAGCGCTTTTGAAGATGAAGGCGCGCAAGCCATTGTGTTGCTGATCAATTCCCCTGGCGGTAGCCCCGTGCAAGCGGGCATGATCAATGATGAGATCCGCCGCCTCAAAGCCCTGCACCAAAAGCCGGTGTATGCAGTGGTCGAAGAAACCTGTGCCTCGGCGGCTTATTACATTGCGGTGGGTGCCGACAAAATTTATGTCGACAAAGCCAGCATAGTGGGCAGCATTGGCGTTTTGATGGATGGTTTTGGTTTTACTGTGTTCATGGACAAAGTAGGTGTGGAACGGCGCTTGTTGACCGCGGGCGAAAACAAGGGCTTTTTAGACCCTTTCACGCCGCAGTCCAAACAGCACCGCGCCTATGCACAAAACATGCTGGATGAAATTCACCAGCAGTTCATCAAGGTGGTGCGCGAGGGCCGAGGAGACCGCTTGAAAGAAACGCCGGAAACATTCAGCGGCTTGTTTTGGAGCGGTCAAAAATCCATAGAGCTGGGCTTGGCAGACGACTATGGCACGCTCGACAGCGTGGCACGGGATGTGGTGAAAGCCGAAGATATTGTGGATTACACCCGTCAAGACAATGTGGCAGAGCGCCTTGCCAAACGCTTTGGTGCAGCCTTTGGTGAAGCGGTGGTGAAAGCTTCAATGAATTTAGTGCCCCAATTGCGCTAGTTTTCGCCTGTCATGGCCTCAGGGCCCAAAAGCAAACACCACCGGCGTGTGTTTGTCCAGCGTCGGGCTTGTACGCTTCCAATCGGCCACCCGCAAGCTTTGTATGTGCATTTGCGCCAGTGTCAGCCCACTGCACACCGCCAGTCGCGTGCTGTCTTTGAGAGACGCCAGCAAGGCGGTCATGACCGCGGCATTGCGGTAAGGCGTTTCTATCAAGATTTGTGTTTGACCGGTTTGCAAAGCCAACCGCTCTAGAGAGGCGAGTTGTTGGCTGCGCTGCGAAGCGTCTTGTGCCACATAACCCACAAAAGCAAACGACTGGCCGTTCAGGCCACTGGCGGCCAAAGCCAGCAGCAGGGAGCAAGGTCCCACCAAGGGAACCACGGTCAAGCCCAAGTCGTGCGCTGCTCTTACCAAGGAAGACCCCGGATCGGCCACCGCGGGCATACCGGCTTCGCTGAGCAAACCGATGTCTTGTCCCAAGACGGCGGCTTTCAACAAAGCCTTGGCATCCCATGTGGTGGCGTGGTCACCTTTTTTATGCACTTCCCTGGGCAATTCAACAATGGTTTGCGTTTGCAAAGCCGTGACCAGCGGTATGTGCGCATCAATGCGCTTGAGCAGGGCGCGTGCCGATTTGGCGTTCTCGCAAACCCAATGCGACAAACCCGCCGCCACTTCCATGGTGTGGCGCGGCAGCACCCATTCCAGAGACACTTGCGTGTCGCAGTGGAAGTCCAGCGGCGCTGGCATCAGGTACAGCTTGCCTAAGCGATCAGTGGCCATGGCAGCCCAGTCTTTCAGTCATACAAGGGCATTCCTGCGGCGCGCAGCAAACGGCAGGTCAGCAGCAAGGGAAGGCCCACCAACGCTGTGGGGTCTTGGTTGTCAATGCGTTCGAGCAGAACAATCCCCAATCCTTCGCTTTTGGCGCTGCCGGCGCAGTCATAGGGCTGCTCGGTGTGTAAATAATGTTGCAAAGATTCGTCGCTGAAATCCCTGAACACAACCTTGACTTGCGACAATTCGCATTGGGCAAAACCGGTGGCTTGACAGACAACCGCCACCGCGGTTTGAAACACCACGGTTTGACCACGCATACGCTGCAGTTGCGCCACCGCCTTGGGGTGGTTGCCCGGTTTGCCCAAGGGTTGGCCGTGCAAATCAGCCACTTGGTCTGAACCAATCACTATCGCCTGCGGGAATCGCTGGGCCACCGCTTGCGCTTTGGCCATGGCCAAACGCTGGGCCAAGGCCACGGGGGTTTCGTTGTCCAAGGGCGTTTCATCCACCTCAGGACGCTGCACCTCAAACGGCAAGCGCAGGCGTTCTAACAACTCGCGCCGATAAGGTGAGGTGGAGCCAAGGATGAGCGCTCGCGCATTGGTTGAATCAGGCATGAAGAGGATTCTCTTACACTGAGCTGCATGAAAACATCGGATACGCTTTTGCCGCTTGAATTACAGCTTTGGGCGCAAGCAGAGGGTGTGGCCGCTCAGTCCACGCCTTTGGTACAGCTAACCCGGGTGGCCCAAGCCTGTTTACCCACGCCAGCCGGTCAAGAGGCGGCGTGTGAATGGCGGCTGCAGTCGCAACTGCGCCACCCCGATACCCTTAAACAACTGTGGTTGCATTTACAGGCGCGCTTGTCTGTGGCCCAAACCTGTCAGCGCTGCCTATCCCCCATGCCCTTGATGCTTGAAGTTGATCGGCATTTCCGCTTTGTGGCCGATGAAGCTGCCGCTTTGGCCGAGGACGATGACTGCGAGGAGGACTTGCTGTCGCCTTCGCCCGATTTGACTTTGCAATCCTTGCTCGAAGATGAGTTGCTGCTTGCCATGCCCTTGATTCCGCGCCATGAGCGCTGTGATTCGCCCATCGAGCTGGTTGCAGACCAAGATTTGCCTCACCCATTCGCTGCCTTGGCAGGCTTAAAGTTGCCCAAGACGTGAAAAAATCGGTTTCCGCTATAATCTTCGATTCTTTGCGACAGGCCAGATGCTTGGTCGCTCAACCTTTTAGACATTCAGGAGCCGGTTATGGCTGTCCAGCAAAACAAAAAATCGCCGTCCAAACGCGGCATGCACCGTTCACACAACGCACTCACAGTGCCTGGTTTGGCCTTAGAGCCCACCACTGGCGAGGTACATTTGCGCCACCACATCAGCCCCACTGGTTTTTACCGCGGTCGCAAAGTACTCAAAACCAAGTCCGAAGCCTAATTAAAGCTTTGCTCAAAAGCCCGTCGCACATGACATGGCGCGGGCTTTTTGCATGGCAAGTCAGATGATTCAATCGGGTAAATCAAAAGCAGTGACTTTGGCTGTCGACTGCATGGGTGGTGATCACGGCCCGTCTGTGACATGGCCAGCCTGCCAGCATTTTTTGCAAAACCATCCCCATGCACAGCTTTTATTGGTAGGTTTGCCCGAAACCATTAACGCATTCCACCACCCTCGCGCCAGTTGGGTTGCGGCCTCCGAAGTGGTGACCATGGAGGACCCACTGGAAGTTGCGCTGCGACGCAAAAAAGACTCTTCCATGCGGGTGGCTATAGAGCAGGTGCGTGACGGCAAGGCTGATGTGGCGGTTTCTGCCGGCAACACGGCTGCTTTAATGGCTATCGCCCGTTATGTGCTTAAAACTCTGGATGGCATAGACCGACCGGCCATTGCCGGCCAGTTCCCTAATGCCAAGGGCGGCGCCACCACCATGCTGGACATGGGTGCCAATGTGGATTGCAGTCCGCAACATATGCTTCAATTCGCCTTAATGGGTACCGCCTTGGTTTCCGTGCTTTACGGCCATGAAAACCCGACTGTGGGCCTGCTCAATATTGGTGAAGAAGATATTAAAGGCGGCGAAAATATCAAGAAAACAGCTGAATTGCTGCGTTCTGCTGCTAAAAGTGGTGATCTGAATTTTTATGGCAATGTCGAGGGCGATGATATTTTCCATGGCACTGTAGATATTGTGGTGTGTGATGGTTTTGTCGGAAATGTGGCTCTCAAGGCCAGTGAGGGCTTGGCCAGCATGATTGGGGGTTTCTTAAAAAAGAGCTTTTCAGTCAATATCTTCACGAAAATTGCTGGCTTAATCGCCTATCCGGCGCTAACTGGGTTTAAAAAACTGGTTGATCATCGTCGCCACAATGGTGCAGCTTTGCTGGGTTTGCGTGGTTTGGTGTTTAAAAGCCATGGTTCTGCAGACATTCTGGCGTTTGAGGTGGCGCTCAGCCGTGCGTATGATGCGGCCAACAACCAACTTCTGGTGCGCGTAGAGCGTCGTTTGGCCCATGCAGCCCCCTTGTTGGCGGCGGCCTCTGCGGCTGAAGCCATCACTTGATTCTTGATATGACTGTTTTCTCCCGCATCATTGGCACTGGCAGTTATCTGCCGCCGAAGCGTTTGAGCAATGCCGAGTTGGTGGCTGATTTGGCCAAGCAAGGTGTGGAATCTTCAGACGAATGGATTGTTGAGCGTACCGGTATCCGTGCTCGCCACTTTGCCGCCGAGGGTGTTTACAGCAGCGATTTGGCTTTTGAAGCCTGCAAAAACGCTTTGCAAGCGGCCGGCAAACGGCCGCAAGACATCGATCTCATCATCGTTGCCACCAGCACGCCCGACATGGTGTTTCCATCTACTGCTTGTATCTTGCAACACAAGCTGTCGCAACTTGACGCCGAGGCCGCTGGCATTGCCGGTTCACCTGCCTTTGATGTGCAAGCGGTTTGTGCAGGTTTTATTTACGCCATGAGTGTTGCCGACGCCATGATCCGCGCCCAAAGCGCACGCCGGGTTTTGGTGGTGGGAGCTGAAGTGTTCTCGCGTTTGCTCGATTTCAAAGACCGCACCACCTGCGTATTGTTTGGTGATGGCGCGGGTGCGGTGGTGCTTGAGGCTTGCGAGCAACCGGGTATTTTGGCCACCAACATCCATGCCGACGGCAAACATGTGGGTCTGTTGTGCGTGCCCGGCCATGTGCAAAACGGCCATATTCTGGGCGACCCGGTGTTGAAAATGGATGGCCAAGCGGTGTTCAAACTCGCCGTCGGCGTGCTCGAGAGCACCGCCCGTTCGGTGCTGGATAAAGCTGGCTTGACCGATGCCGACCTGGATTGGCTGGTGCCGCACCAAGCCAATATCCGCATCATTCAAAGCACCGCCAAAAAACTCAAACTCTCTATGGACAAAGTCATACTCACAGTGGCTGACCATGGCAACACCTCGGCCGCTTCCATTCCGCTGGCGCTGGACGCGGGCGCTAGGTCGGGTAAGTTTCAAGCTGGCCAACTCATCATGCTCGAGGGTGTGGGCGGCGGCTTTGCTTGGGGTTCTATTTTGTTGCGCTATTGATATGACGGTATTTGCATTTGTTTTTCCCGGACAAGGCTCGCAATCGGTGGGCATGCTGGACGCATGGAATGACCATCCGGTGGTGCAAGCCACTTTGGAAGAAGCCAGTGAGGCCTTAGACCAAGATCTCACCAAGCTGATTCACCAAGGCCCCAAAGAAACATTGGCACTGACCACCAACACCCAGCCGGTGATGCTGGTGGCAGGCGTTGCGGCTTACCGCGTTTGGCGCGCCGAAGGGGGTGCCACCCCAGCTTTTGTCGCCGGACATTCTTTGGGCGAATACTCGGCCTTGGTCGCCAGTGGGGTGCTCAGCTTGTCGCAGGCCGTGCCCTTGGTTCGGCTGCGCGCGCAGGCCATGCAAGAGGCTGTGCCGGTGGGAACAGGCGCCATGGCGGCGGTTTTGGGTTTGCCTGCCGACCAAGTGAGTGCGCTTTGCAAAGAAGCGCAGGCCAGCTTTGGTGCAGACAGCCCCGAGGTGGTGCAAGCGGCCAATTTCAACGACCCGGGTCAAACCGTGATTTCTGGCAGCAAAGCGGCGGTAGACAAAGCTTGCGAGCTACTCAAGGCCGCTGGTGCCAAGCGCACTTTGCAGTTGCCGGTGTCTGCGCCGTTTCATTGCGCCCTGATGAAGCCTGCCGCTGAAAGACTGCGCCAAGCATTGGATGGCATTGAGCTGCAAGCACCCCACATACCTTTAATCAACAACATTGATGTGGCCTGCCCCAGCAGTGCCGACGATATCCGCGACGCTTTGTACCGCCAAGCCTTTGGGCCGGTGCGTTGGGTTGAGGTGATTCGGGCCATGCAGCAACGCGGCGTCACCCATGTGGTCGAGTGCGGCCCTGGCAAGGTGCTGACCGGCATGACCCCACGCATACAAGACAGTTTACAAACCGCCTCTTTGTTTGACCCGGCCTCTTTGGCTCAGGTACAGGCTCTTTTATTTTGACGAACATGACCCACTCCAACAGCACGCCCCATATCGCCTTGGTGACCGGTGCCTCACGCGGCATTGGCGCCTCGATTGCACTTGGCTTGGCGCAAAACGGTTTTCAAGTCACCGGCACCGCCACGACCCCTGAAGGCGCGACACGCATCAGCGAGCAGTTGTCAGCCTTTGCGGGCTGTCAAGGCGCGTGTTTGCAGGTTAACGACGCTCTAGCGGTGCAGGCCTTGATCGACGACATGGTCAGCCGTTTGGGCGGCGTGCATGTGTTGGTCAACAACGCCGGCATCACCCGCGACACCTTGGCCATGCGCATGAAAGACGACGATTGGGATGCGGTGGTGGACACCAACCTCAAAGCGGTGTTTCGCTTGAGTCGCGCTGTGATGAAACCCATGATGAAGCAGCGTTATGGCCGCATCATCAATATCACCAGTGTGGTGGGCGCTGCCGGTAATCCAGGCCAAGCCAATTACGCCGCCGCCAAAGCGGGCGTGGCAGGCATGACCCGCGCCTTGGCGCGCGAGCTGGGCAGCCGCAACATCACCGTCAACTGTGTGGCGCCGGGCTTCATTGAAACCGATATGACGGCAGGACTGCCGCCCGAACAACAACAAGCCTTGCTGGGCCAGATTCCTCTGGGACACCTAGGTAAACCCGAAGATGTGGCTTTTGCCGTGGCTTTTTTGGCCAGTTCGCAGGCGGCCTATATCACCGGACAAGAGATTCACGTCAATGGCGGAATGCACATGGCCTAGTACCTCGGTATAAGTCACTAGCAAGCCGTTTCGTCCGCGCGGCTAAAATCGCGGACTTCTAACCAACCCTCTGAGGGAAACATGAGCGATATCGAATCACGTGTCAAAAAAATCATTGCCGAACAACTCGGCGTGGAAGAGTCACAAGTCACCAATGAAAAAGCCTTTGTGGCCGATCTGGGCGCCGACTCCTTGGACACGGTGGAACTGGTGATGGCATTGGAAGACGAGTTTGGAATTGAAATTCCCGATGAAGACGCCGAAAAAATCACCACTGTGCAAAACGCTATTGATTACGCATTGGCACATAAAAAAGCCTAATTTCCGAGGTTTCGCATGAGCCGTCGTCGCGTAGTCGTGACAGGCTTGGGTTGTGTGTCCCCCGTTGGAAACACGGCCCAAGAATCCTGGACGCGCATTTTGGCCGGTCAGTCTGGCATCGCTCGCATCACCCATTTTGATGCGTCGGCGTTCGCCTGCCACTTCGCCGGTGAGGTGAAAAATTTCAACCTTGACGCCTACATCACGCCTAAAGAGGCGCGCACCATGGACACGTTTATCCATTACGGTGTGGCTGCCGGCTTGCAAGCGGTGGCGGACGCAGGCTTGGCCACGGGCGACGCCTTGGATGAGGAAACCTCATACCGCATCGGTTGCCTGATTGGCTCGGGCATTGGTGGCTTGCCGCTGATAGAAAACATGCGCGATGAACTGGTCGCCCGCGGTCCGCGTCGCATTTCACCGTTTTTTGTGCCCGCTTCCATCATCAATATGATTTCCGGCCATGTCTCCATGCGCTGCGGCTTCAAAGGCCCCAATTTGGCTATTGCCACAGCTTGCTCGACGGGGCTGCACAGCATTGGCGAGGCGGGACGCATCATCGAATACGGGGATGCGGATGTGATGGTGGCAGGTGGCGCCGAGGCCACTATTTCGCCCTTGGGTCTGGGCGGTTTCGCTGCCATGCGAGCGCTGTCAACCCGCAATGATGACCCGCAAAGCGCCTCACGCCCTTGGGACCGCGACCGTGATGGCTTTGTGTTGGGCGAGGGCGCCGGCGTGGTGGTGCTTGAAGAATACGAGTTTGCCAAGGCGCGTGGTGCGCGCATTTATGCCGAATTGGTTGGCTATGGTCGCAGCGCCGACGCCGGTCACATGACCGCACCCAATATGGACGGTCCGCGCAGAGCCATGGTCAGCGCTTTGCGCAATGCGCAAATCAACCCTGATCAGGTGGACTACCTCAACGCCCACGGTACCTCGACCCCGCTGGGCGATATCAACGAAACCCAGGCCATCAAAGCCGGCTTTGGTGCGCATGCCAAATCTTTGGTGGTCAGTTCCACCAAGTCCATGACAGGCCATTTATTAGGTGGGGCTGGAGGCATTGAGAGTGTTTTCACTGTGCTGTCTTTGTATGAGCAAAAAGCACCGCCCACCATCAATTTACACAACCCCGATCCTGAATGCGATTTGGACTACTGCGCCAATACGGCCAGGGATATGAAAATTGAATACGCAGTGAAAAATAACTTTGGCTTTGGTGGAACCAACGGCACCTTGGTTTTTAAAAGACTTTAAAAATCACAGATGACCCCGATATGGTCAAGGTAATGCAGGTGTCAAATACATCCGCTGAGTTTTTAAAATACAACCCCCTTTTCCCGCCTTGGAGCAATTCAATATGACGTTACGCAAACTCAGTGACAAACGCGAAAGCTTTTGGCTTGGCGCTTTTATTCTCACCGCTGTGCTGTGGAGCGGGCCGTCGTTGACGTCACTTCAAGCGGCTTGGGCGCAGTCCTCCGCTCCAGTGCGAACTCTGCCCGACTTCACCGACTTGGTTGACATGGTTGGCCCCTCGGTGGTCAATATTCGAACCATAGAAAAGGCGGCCAAGCCCGTCGCAGGCAGCGGACCGAATAACGAGGGCCCCAACAACATCGGCCCCAACAACGGTGGCCCAAGCGATGAAGAAATGCAAGAACTGTTTCGCCGATTTTTTGGCATGCCCCCTCCCGGCAGACCCGGCCAGCCCAGGCAGCCCAACCGCCCGCAGCAACAGCAGCCTGAAGAGCAGCCTCGCGGCGTAGGTTCTGGTTTTATTCTCACGGCAGATGGCTTCATCATGACCAACGCCCACGTGGTGGATGGCGCTGATCAAGTGATAGTCACACTCACCGACAAGCGCGAATTCACAGCGCGCATCATTGGCGCAGACAAGCGCACCGATGTTGCCGTCGTGAAAATCGAGGCCAGCGGCTTGCCCCCCGTCAAAATTGGTGACCCTAACCGTCTCAAAGTGGGTGAGTGGGTGATGGCCATTGGCTCGCCTTTTGGACTTGAAAATACCGTTACTGCGGGTATCGTCAGCGCCAAAGGGCGTGAAACCGGTGACTACCTGCCATTTATCCAAACCGATGTGGCCATCAACCCTGGCAATTCTGGCGGCCCCCTCATCAATATGCGTG
>CANLWQ010000044.1 GCA_947494405.1 Comamonadaceae bacterium
CAGGCCAATGTCTTATTGATCGGTGTCGATTTGGGTCTGCCTCATTTTGATGCCGAATTAGATGAACTCGCCCAGCTCGCCAGCACCGCCGGCTTGGTTCCTGTGGCGCGCATGACGTGCAAGCGTCGCGCCCCAGATGCAGCCCTTTTTGTTGGCACTGGCAAAGCGCAAGAAATCAAAGAATCAGCGCTGCTGTACGGTGCCTCGGAAATTTTGTTTGACCAAGCTTTGAGCCCTGCGCAACAACGCAATTTAGAGCGCTTGCTAGAGATGCCGGTCAACGACAGAACCATGCTGATACTGCAAATATTTGCCCAGCGCGCTCGCAGTCACGAGGGAAAGTTACAGGTTGAATTGGCTCGCTTGCAGTACGTCAGCACCCGACTGGTACGCCGTTGGTCACATTTGGAGAGACAGCGCGGCGGCATTGGCAACCGAGGGGGCCCTGGCGAAACCCAAATTGAGCTGGACAGGCGCATGATTGGCGAATCCATTAAGCGCACCAAAGAACGCCTAGAGAAGGTAAAAAAGCAGCGCAACACCCAACGGCGCCAGCGCGAGCGTAATCAGGTGTTCAATGTGTCATTGGTGGGTTACACCAACGCGGGCAAATCCACCTTGTTCAATGCTTTGGTGAAGGCGCGGGCTTATGCCGCCGATCAGTTGTTTGCCACGCTTGACACCACCACGCGGCAACTATATTTGTCCGATGGTCAGGCACAAGGTTGCCAAATTTCCCTGTCGGACACTGTTGGTTTTATTCGCGACTTGCCGCATGGCTTGGTGGACGCTTTCGCGGCCACGTTGCAAGAAGCCACCAGCGCAGACCTGTTGCTGCATGTGGTGGATTGCTCGCACGCAGATTACCCTGAGCAAATCGCTCAGGTGCAATCGGTTTTAGCTGATATTGGCGCCACCGATGTGGCTCAATTGTTGGTTTTTAACAAGGTGGATGCTTTGGCCAGCGACCAGCAGCCTCGCTTGCTGCAGGATGTCTTTATCGTTGATGACGTCGCCATACCGCGTATTTTTGTCAGTGCGCAAACAGGGGCGAATCTGGATGGCCTGCGGCAACGCTTAATGGAAACAGCCATGCAAGTAAGCTCTAGGCCTTTAGCCCCTGATGTTTTACCGGTAAATCCTTGAAGCCAAAGCTTGGCTTCAGGTTTAGGCACAATGGCGTCTTGGCACATTTTTTTGATTGACTGCGCATGAATTTCTTAACTTGGTTTTGGCCCTTACGGCAACGTATAGCGGGCATGTTCAATTTGAACGATGGTCGTTGGGGTCGAAGCGATGACGGCTCTGGGCAAAACAATGGGCCTACACCACCCCCTGAGGGCTCGCCCCCACCACCCAATGATGAGGGCAGAAAGCCCAGGCCATCTGCCTCTAACGGCCCCCCCGATTTAGATGAATTGTGGCGTGAACTCAACCGCAAGCTCGGCAAATTCTTAGGCCAAAACCGTGGTGGTGGCAATCCTCCTCCGGGCGGTGGAGGCGGCTTTAACCCCGACTTCAAGCAAGTAGGGGGCCTTTTTGGCATAGCTGCAATCGTTGCGGTCTTGATTTGGCTTGCCACCGGCTTCTTTATCGTTCAAGAGGGCCAGCAAGCCGTCATTACACAGTTTGGCAGATACAACAGCACAGTAGGCGCAGGTTTCAACTGGCGCCTTCCCTACCCCATACAGCGCCACGAAGTGGTGTTTGTGACCCAAATTCGCTCGCTTGATATTGGCCGCGATACCATTATCAAGGCCACCGGTTTGCGTGAGTCGGCCATGTTGACCGAAGACGAAAACATTGTAGAAATCAAGTTCGCTGTTCAATACCGCCTCACTGATGCGCGAGCCTATTTATTTGAAAGCAAAAACCCCACAGATGCGGTGATCCAAGCAGCTGAAACTGCGGTGAGAGAAGTGGTGGGCAAGATGCGTATGGACGCTGCGCTGTCTGAAGACCGTGAACAAATTGCACCACGGGTCAGGCAAATCATGCAAGTGATTTTGGACCGCTACAACGTGGGTATAGAGGTAGTGGGTATCAATTTGCAGCAAGGCGGTGTTCGTCCACCCGAGCAAGTTCAAGCAGCATTTGATGATGTGCTCAAAGCCGGTCAAGAGCGTGAGCGGGCCAAAAATGAAGCTGAAGCCTATGCCAATGACGTGATCCCTCGCGCCGTGGGTTCTGCCTCGCGTTTAAAAGAAGAGGCTGACGCTTACAAGTCCCGCATCGTTGCACAAGCCCAAGGTGATGCGCAGCGTTTTCGTTCTTTACTTTCTGAGTACCAAAAAGCGCCCCAAGTGACACGCGACCGTCTTTATATCAATGCGATGCAAGAAATTTACAGCAGCGTGACCAAGGTGCTGGTCGAGTCCAAGCAGGGCTCCAATATGCTTTATCTGCCGCTGGACAAGATCATGCAACTGAGCGCAACACCTGGCTCTGCTGTCAATCCAGTTGTCAACCCGTCCAATTCTTCTGAAGGCAATAACTCGGTTCCCAACCCAGCAGTGCCTTTGTCCTCTCCTGATAACCGTGGCCGTGACAACCGTCAGCGCGACCGCGATTTACGCTGAACAGTCCGCCATGAATAAACTCGGTTTATATATCTCTACCTCTTTGCTGGCTTTGCTGGTTTTGAGTTCCATGATTTTTGTGGTTGACCAACGCCAGTTTGGCGTGGTGTATTCACTGGGTCAGATCAAAAAGGTCATTACAGAACCCGGCTTGAACTTCAAATTGCCGCCGCCTTTTCAAAATGTGAATTTCATCGACAAGCGTTTGCTGACTTTGGACAACGTCGACTCTGAGCCTATGCTCACGGCTGAAAAGCAACGTATGGTGATTGATTGGTATGTGCGTTGGCGCATTTCTGATCCTTCCCAGTACATCCGTAATGTGGGCTTGGATGAAAAAGCGGGTGCGCAGCAACTCACCCGCGTGGTTCGTAATGCTTTTCAAGAAGAAATCAACAAACGAACAGTGAAAGACCTGCTGTCGCTCAAGCGCGAAGCGCTGATGGTGGACGTCAAGAAAGAAGTGCTTGAGATTGTCAAAGGTGAAAAGCCTTGGGGCATTGATGTGGTTGATGTGCGTATCACCCGTGCAGACTATGTAGATACCATCACAGAGTCGGTTTACCGCCGCATGGAAGCCGAGCGCAAGCGAGTCGCCAATGAATTGCGCTCAACCGGTGGCGCTGAGGGTGAAAAAATTCGTGCTGATGCAGACCGTCAGCGTGAAGTCACTTTGGCCAATGCTTACCGAGACGCTCAAAAAATCAAAGGTGAGGGCGACGCCGAAGCCGCGCGCTTGTATTCCGATGCTTTCGGTAGAGATGCGCAATTTGCCCAGTTCTATCAAAGCCTAGAAGCCTACAAGGCTACTTTTAATAAAAAATCAGATGTCATGGTGCTTGACCCCAACAGCGATTTTTTCAAAGCCATGCGCGGCAGCGGTGCGGGCAATGCTTCGTCCGCGAAAAAATAGTTTTTTGAGTTGCCATGGACAGCAACACCTTGTTGATTGCACTCGCCTTGGTGCTGATCATCGAGGGCTTGTTTCCTTTTGCCTCGCCGCAGGCTTGGAAACGTGCTTTTTTGGCCATCATGCAACTTGATGATAGTCAGGTTCGCTTTATTGGACTGAGCTGTATCGTGGTTGGCGTCCTGTTGCTTTGGTGGCTGCTCTAGGGCACCAGTAGAATCTCTTTTTAACCACTCTCCGCTCTCATGACTGCTTGGGTCTTACCTGATCATATAGCCGATGTTTTGCCCTCAGAGGCTAGGCACATCGAGGAACTCCGCCGCATGTCACTGGATACTGCCCGTGTCTTTGGCTATGAGCTGGTGATTCCCCCGTTGATTGAACACATCGAATCGCTTTTGTCCGGCACGGGGGGCGCTTTAGATCTTCAAACCTTCAAGATGGTTGATCAGTTGTCAGGCCGCACCTTGGGTTTACGGGTTGACACCACGCCACAGGTTGCACGCATCGATGCCCATTTGCTCAACCGCGCTGGCGTCACCCGGCTTTGTTACTGCGGGCCCACCCTGCATACACGCGCACCTGGCCCTTATGCCACCCGCGAGCCTTTGCAGTTTGGTGCCGAAATTTACGGTCATGCAGGACTGGAAGCCGACTTGGAAATTTTGCAACTCGCTCTGCGTTGCGTGTTTGCCAGTGGTCTTTCCTCTTTTCATGTTGACTTGAGTGATGCCCGCATACTGCCGGCTTTGCTGCGAGATCAAGGCTTAAGCACTGCGCAAGAAGCGGCGATTGCCCAAGCACTTACCCTCAAAGATATCAGCGCCATACGCGCCATGGGAGCTTCTTTACCCAGTGCATTGCACCAAGCGTTAGTCGAGCTTGTGCAATTCTATGGCGGCATGGATGTCTTAGACCGTGCTGAAGTGGCGTTTCAGCAGTGGCCAGAAGTTTTGTTAGCTTTGTCGCAGTTGCGTTGGCTGGCGTCTCACGCTGGTCACGCTGTCAGCATCGATTTGGCCGATTTGCGCGGCGCTGCTTATTACACTGGCCCCCGTTTTTCAGTCTTTGCGCCTGAAGGCCCAGATGCTTTGGTGCGCGGTGGACGTTACGATGAAGTGGGCGCATTGTTTGGACGCAAGCGACCTGCAGCAGGCTTTAGTTTTGATATCAAAGCGCTGGTCAGCTTGATTGCGCGACCCGCGCCGCAAGCGGCTATTCGTGCGCCTTGGGGTGAAGACGCTGGATTGCATAAAGCCATTACCCAACTCCGCGAGCAAGGTCATACCGTGGTCTGCATGCTGCCCGGGCATGACAGCGAAGTCGATGAGTTTCATTGCGATCGCGAACTTGTTCTCGTTAAGGGTCTGTGGACCATTCAAACTTTGGCATAAATCAACAAACATAAACCATGAGCAAACAGCACGGACGTCATGTCGTTGTCGTCGGCACCCAGTGGGGCGACGAGGGCAAGGGAAAACTGGTCGATTGGTTGACAGAGTTTTCGCAAGGGGTGGTGCGCTTTCAAGGCGGCCATAACGCTGGACACACACTGGTGATCAATGGTGTGAAAACCGCTTTGCACCTGATCCCCAGCGGCATCATGCGCCAAGGCGTGAAGTGCTACATCGGCAACGGTGTGGTGCTGTCGTGCGGCAAATTGTTGGAAGAAATTGAAGGCTTAGAAAAAGCGGGTGTTGAGGTTCGCTCTCGTTTGCGTATCAGTGAAGCCTGCCCGCTGATTTTGCCTTTTCATGCGGCATTAGACATAGCGCGTGAGGCTGCGCGTGAACAAGGCGGCGAAGAAAAAATTGGCACCACGGGGCGCGGCATAGGCCCAGCTTATGAGGACAAAATTGCTCGCCGCGCTTTGCGTGTGCAAGACCTCAAGCACCCCGAACGCTTCGCTTCCAAATTGCGCGAACTCCTCGATCTTCACAACCATGTACTCACCACGTTCTTGGGTTCAGAAAAGTTTGCCTTCCCTGAGGCACTCACGCCGTTTGTCAGCCAAGGCAAGGTGCAATTTCAAGCTGTCTTTGATGAAGCCATGGCGCATGCCCGTCAAATTTTGCCCATGGTGGCCGATGTATCGCGTGAACTCAACGATGCCCATCATTCAGGCGCGAACCTGTTGTTTGAAGGTGCGCAAGGCACTTTGCTCGATGTGGACCATGGCACCTACCCCTTCGTCACTTCCAGCAACTGTGTGGCGGGAAATGCCGCAGCTGGCTCGGGTGTGGGGCCGGGTTTGCTGCATTACATTTTGGGCATCACCAAAGCCTATTGCACTCGCGTGGGTGGCGGCCCGTTTCCCACCGAACTCGACTGGGATGTAGAGGGAACGCCTGGCTGGCATATGAGTACTGTGGGTGCTGAAAAAGGCACCACCACCGGACGTTATCGTCGCTGTGGTTGGTTTGATGCGGCGCTGCTCAAGCGCAGCGCCCAAGTCAATGGGCTGAGCGGCCTTTGTGTGACCAAACTGGACGTCTTGGACGGCTTGACCGAACTCAAACTGTGTACCGCTTACGAGTTGGACGGCACAACCATCGATATCTTGCCCATGGGGGCTGATGACATTGCGCGTTGCAAGCCTATTTATGAAACCCTGCCAGGCTGGAGTGATACAACGGTGGGCATCACCGACTACGCCCAACTGCCACAGCAGGCGCGCGCCTATTTGGAACGCATTGCCGAGGTTACTGGTGTGCCCATCCATTTGATTTCCACCAGCCCCGACCGCGACCACACCATCTTGGTTAGACATCCTTTTCACGACTGAACTCTCGCAAGAAAGCAACGCCATGTTGACTGAAGACGGCAAGCATTTGTATGTGTCTTACGACGAATACCATAACCTCATCGAGAAGCTTGCCATCAAGATTCATCAATCTGGTTGGGAGTTCGACACTATTTTGTGTTTGGCCAGAGGCGGCATGCGCCCAGGCGACGTACTCTCGCGTATTTTCGATAAACCCTTGGCCATCATGTCCACCAGTTCATACCGTTCCGAGGGTGGGACGGTTCAAGGGCATTTAGATATCGCACGCTACATCACCACACCCAAAGGCGAAATTGCCGGCCGTGTTTTATTGGTGGATGATTTGGCCGACTCGGGCCACACTTTGAATGCCGTCATGGATTTGCTGCGCAACAATTTTTCACCCATCACCGAATTGCGCAGCGCTGTGATTTGGACCAAAGGCGTTTCCAGCTTCACGCCCGATTTTTCAGTTGAGTATTTGCCAACCAACCCGTGGATTCACCAACCCTTCGAGGCCTATGACACCACCCGTCCAGCCAAATTGCTGGAGAAGTGGCGGGTCTAACCATGAAGCCTGTCACTGCGCTGATACATCACGGTTACCAAGCGCCTGACGGGTTTGTGTCGCCTCAGACAGCGGTACACAAAGCTTCAACGGTTATTTTTCCTGATGTCCAATCCTTGCGTGAACGCACTTGGCTAGACAAATCGGGCTATACCTACGGCCTGCACGGCACACCCACCACATTCACCTTAGAAGA
The DNA here is from genome assembly GCA_947494405.1 of Comamonadaceae bacterium. Taxonomy (GTDB): domain Bacteria; phylum Pseudomonadota; class Gammaproteobacteria; order Burkholderiales; family Burkholderiaceae_C; genus Limnohabitans. Next base: position 7,018 of record CANLWQ010000044.1, read on the forward strand.
ACGTATTGCCTACCTTGAGGGCGCTCAATATGCTGTTCTGTTGCCAAGCGGCCTGGCAGCCATTGCCCAAGTGAATATGGCCTTGTTGCGCCAAGGTGACGAGGTGCTGCTGCCCGATAACGCCTACGGGCCGCACAAAGTATTTGCGCAATCCGAGTTAAAGCGTTGGGGCATCTCGCATCAGTTGTATGACCCCATGGACCTTGCCGACTTGGCTTCGCGCATAACGCCCAAAACCCGTCTGGTATGGCTAGAAGCTGCTGGCTCAATCACGCTTGAATTTCCAGACCTGTTGTCTATGGTTCGCTTGGCCAAAGACAAGGGTGTTTTCACAGCGTTGGACAACACTTGGGGTGCGGGCTTGGCATTCAAGCCCTTCGATCTTGAGCCCCTTGGCGCGGCCCCATGGGGCGTGGATGTGTCAGTCCATGCCCTGACCAAATACCCCAGCGGAGGCGGGGATGTGTTGATGGGTAGTGTGACCACATGCGATGAAGGCTTGGCCCAGCAGATAAAGCTAAGCCATATGCGGCTGGGTTTTGGCGTAGGTGGCAATGATGCCGAGTTGGTTTTGCGATCTTTGTCCAGCATGGATATGCGTTATCGCCACCAAGACGCCACCGCCAGAGCGCTGGCGACCTGGTGTTTACAGCAGTCGGCTTTTGCGCAAGTGCTTCACCCCGCAGTGGTGGATTCCCCCGGTCATGCAAATTGGCGACGTTTGTGTGCAGGCGACAAGCCTGCCGTTGGGGCAGTTCACACAGAAGGATTGGCCGCCGGCATGTTGAGTTTGCGTTTTGACCCTGTCTTCAGTCCCGAGCAAATCGATACCTTTTGCAACGCATTGAAACTCTTTAAGCTAGGTTTCAGCTGGGGCGGTCCCATGAGTTTGGTGGTGCCTTACGATTTGCGTTCCATTCGCAGCATGGCCGGTCCACAGATGCTGCAAGGCGGGTTTGTGCGTCTTTCGGTGGGTCTAGAGGCCGCAGAAGATTTGATGGCCGATATGTCCCAGGCTCTTACTCAAGCGGGTATCTGAGTTTCAGCGCGCAACAACTCCTTTGCCGCCGCTTGCAGTGAGGTTTGATGTCGGTCTTTCAGTTCAAGCTTAAGGGCTTGTGACCAGCCGCGGAAATTTCGCTCTACAGATCGCGCATAACTAGGGTCGTAATGCTGCAGCAACAGTTCTTGCACCACTTGGCTGGTCTGTCCAGCGCGCACACTGTGTTGCCATTGTTCAATCACGGTTTTGCCACGCGACTCAATCAAGGCTGACAGTCTGTTGCAAAACAACTCGGCGTCCTGCGCAAAAAACGCATAGTCTTCCATCAACAAAGCCACGCGTTCTTCTAAGCTCAAAGACAAATCAATGCATTCACTGGCGCGCATGGTGTCCATCAACACCTCAGGGACGCTGACATTGCCTACTTTTTTGCTTTCTGCTTCCACATAGACCACCTGCGAAGCATCAAACTGCCTAAGCGCATTCCATACACGCATATCAAATTGCTTTTGGCTGGGTTGGGCAAGGCCTGGAATGCGACCCAGCACAGAGCTGCGGTGCACTGCCAGCGCTTCCAAATCCAGCACTTGCGCGCCAAGCGCGGCCAAAGCGTGTAAAAGGCGTGTTTTTCCAGAACCGGTGGGGCCGGTAATCACTTTAAAGCGCAATCCCAGTGCCAATTGACTGGTGTTCTCCACCACCTCTGCTCTAAAGGCTTTGTAGCCACCTTCTATAACGCTGACCTTAAAGCCAATCTGTCCCAGCACCAAGGCCAGCGAACCACTGCGCTTGCCGCCGCGCCAGCAGTAAACCAAGGGTCGCCAACTTTTGGGTAAATCCATCACATACTTTTGAATGTGAAGGGCAATATTGGCTGCGACCAAAGACGCGCCCAGTTTATTGGCTTCAAAAGCGCCTACTTGTTTGTACAGTGTGCCAACGCGGATTCTTTCTTCGTTGGACAGTGATGGCCAGTTTTGCGCTTGGGGTAACTGGTCTAGGGCAAATTCATCTTCGCTTCGCGCATCAATGATGCAGCTAAAACCATTGGGATGAGCCATCAAGGCCATGGCGTCTTGCGCACTGATCAGTTCTACCGGCATCAGAGCAACTTTTTCAATTCGGCCCAGACATTGGCCAGCATGCGCGGATGCGCTTGGGCATTGGGGTGAATGCGATCGGCTTGAAATTGTTCTGACGCATTGGGTACGTCGGCAATGCCTTTCAAGAGAAAAGGCACCACAGCGGTTTTGTGTTTTTTAGCCAAACGGGTAAAAAGCTTAGAAAAATCGGCCGAATAGTCTGCGCCGTAATTGGGTGGAACCTGCATGCCTAGCAATAAAACTTTGGCACCTAGGGTTTGACAAGCTTGGATCATGGCGAGCAAGTTGTCCTCGGTCATAGCCAAAGGGAAACCACGCAAAGCGTCATTGCCGCCCAATTCAATGATGACGATGCTGGGTTGGTGCTGTTTCAAAAGCGCCGGCAAACGGGCGCGCCCACCAGCAGTGGTGTCGCCGCTGATGCTGGCATTGACGATCTTCCAAGGTGATTTGTCACGGCCCAGTTGTTGCTCTAAAAGCGCCACCCAACCGCTGCCACGCGGCAGGCCATACTCGGCGCTGAGCGAGTCACCGACCACCAAAAGCGTTCTGGCGTTAGCAAATGCTAAAGGTTGCAATACACCTTGAATCAGCAGGCTCAAGCCGAGCAAGTTAAAGTGTCGTCGTCTCCACAATGGCACTGCGTATGTCCTCCAGCTTGATAGCCGTCTCTCATGTTTATAAATCTGTCACCGATGCCACTGGCACCTTAGACATTCTCCGCGATATCGATTTTTCCTTAAATGCCCGCCAAACTTTGGCCATTGTCGGCGCCTCAGGCTCTGGCAAGAGCACCTTGTTAGCCATCATGGCGGGCTTGGACACGCCTACAAGCGGCCATGTTCATATCGCTGGGCAAGATCTTTTTGCCTTGGACGAGGATCAACGGGCTGCTTTGCGAGCCAAACATATTGGGTTTGTTTTCCAAAGCTTTCAGTTGTTGGCCCCTCTCACGGCCTTGGAAAACGTCATGTTGCCGCTGGAGTTGTCCGGTCACCCCCAACCCAAACCTGCGGCCAAGGAAATGCTGGCTCGCGTGGGCTTGTCCGATCGCCTCAACCACTACCCCAAGGTCATGAGCGGTGGCGAGCAGCAACGCGTGGCCTTGGCGCGGGCTTTTGTGGTCAAACCGGATGTTTTGTTGGCCGATGAGCCCACCGGCAGCTTGGACCACGCCACAGGCGAAAAAGTCATGGCCTTGATGCTTGAGTTGAATCTGGAGTTGGGCACCACCCTGGTGCTGGTCACGCACGACAGGGCACTGAGTGCGCGTTGTGACCAGCGTTTATTGATAGAAGCGGGGCGTGCCGTTTTGCAAGACTAAGCGCTAAGCGGTGCGCTTTTTCACGGCACGCTCGACCTCGCGCTTGCCTTCGCGGTCTTTGATGGTGTCGCGTTTGTCATGCTCTGCTTTGCCCTTGGCCAAGGCAATTTCACATTTAACACGACCATTTTTCCAGTGCAAATTGAGCGGCACCAAGGTGTAACCTTTTTGTTCCACCTTGCCAATCA
>CANLWQ010000045.1 GCA_947494405.1 Comamonadaceae bacterium
GCCAAAAAATCGTAAACCGCACGTATACGTGCGCTGGTTTGTAGCTCGCGGTGTACCGTCAGCCACATCGGGAACTGATCTATTTAGATACACCCGACACCATCGTGTTGCGCATGGACTTGCGCCGTTTGTTGCCAGAAACCGACCCTTGGTCGCGCCAACTGGTCATTAGTCAAGGAACTTTTTTAGAACTGTTGGACATGGCTGCCAAGCAGCGGGGTTACCGCGCTGATATCACCTTGTTCCCCGAGGGTGAGTTCGATGCCAAAGCACCCGATGGCCGACCCACTGCGCGCATCCACTTGGTACGCGACGCAGCGGTGCAGCCCGACCCTTTGTTTGCCCACATCTTCCGTCGCCACACCCACCGTGGGAAGTATGAAAGTCGCATTCCCAACGTTGATGCGCGTCAAGCTATGGCCGATAGCGTGAAAGGTTTGCCAGTGAAATTGGGCTTGGTCACGGCCGACGAGCCCAGCATGCAGCAGCACCGTCAAATTGCTATGGACGCTTGGCGCATAGAAATGCAAACCGCACGCACCTTGCTGGAGTCCTACAAAGTATTGCGTGTGGGTCCGCAAGAAATTACCCAACACCGAGACGGGATTTCGATCAACACTCCGATGGTTCGCGGCTTGGTGGCGCTGGGCCTGTTTGATCGCAGCAAGCCTTCTGAGCCAGACAGTTCGGCCATCAAGGGGCAAATCAGTGATTTCAACGAAAAAATGGCTTTAACACCGGCGTGTGTTTGGCTCAGCACCTCTGACAACACCCGTACCACTCAAATGGGGGCGGGACGCGCTTATGTGCGTTTACAACTGGCCGCCACCGCTTTGGGTTTGCGTATGCACCCTTTGTCGCAGGCCTTACAAGAGTACCCCGAGCAGGCGCACAACTACAAAGCCGTTCACCAACTTTTGGCTGGGGCCGACAGCGATGCGACAGTGCAGATGTGGACACGTTTGGGATATGCGCCCGAGGCCGGCCCTGCGCCTCGTCGGGGCTTGCAAGCGCATTTGGATAAAGCCTGATGTCTTAAGGCAGGTGGTCATTGCAATGGTCGAGGTGCTATGCAGGCAAAAGCTGTAGCAAGGCGGCGATACCCAGAGCGATAACGAAGACGATCAGCAAAGCGCCCAAACGCCTAGGCCATGTATCCACAGACGCCACCGCATCCACCGGCCACTCACGAATGCCATGCCACATGGTTTGAATCAAGCCTTGGCGTTTCACCAAGGTATAAAACAGCACCGCCAAGACATGCAGTGCAATCAAGGCGATAAGCACCCATCTGCCCACATCCACGTGGTAGGCGGTCAGCCAAGAGACCCAGCTCGAGCTGAGCAGTGGCGCCAAAGGGCCGTTAAATCCTATATCGTCATCGCTGCCCAAGCCGCTGGCCACTTGCAACAGCAAAAATATCAACAGGGCATAAACCGACCATGACCCCAAGGGGTTGTGTCCCAAGCTGACCTTGTTTTCTTGGGAAGAAAGGTATTGGCGGCTGGCCTGCCAAGAAGGAATAAAGGTTGCAAAGCGCGACCAGTGCCCGCCCACCACGCCCCATACCAAGCGAAACAGACACAGGGCGAGTACGGTGTAGCCAAAGCGTGCGTGCCAGACCATATCGTTTGACACCCAAACGCTGTAAGCTGAACCCACCACAGCCAAAAGCAATGCCCAGTGGAAAACCCGTGTGGGTAAATCCCATACCTTCAAGCTAAACTTAATCGACTTATTCATAAGGAGCCTCGCATGAAATCTTTTACCGTTGCAATGATGTTACTCATTGGCAGTTTCACCTCTGTGCCTGCACTTGCCCAGTTCGCCAAGCCCGAAGACGCGATCAAATACCGCCAAGGCTCTTTTGCGGTGATGGGTGCACATTTCACCCGTTTGGCTGGCATGGCTCAGGGAAAAATTCCGTATGACGCCAAGGTGGCAGCCGATAACGCCGCCGTGGTGGAGTTCATGTCCAAATTGCCTTGGGCGGCTTTCGGCGAAGGCACTGACCAAGGCGGCAACACCAAGGCCAAGCCTGAGGTCTGGTCTGACAACGCTAAATTCAAAGATGCGGCTGAAAAAATGCAAGCCGAGGTGGTCAAGTTGGCGGCAGCGGCCAAAACTGGCAAGTTGGATGATCTGAAAACCGCGGTGAGCGCTACCGGCGGCAGTTGCAAAAACTGTCACGACAATTTCCGCAACAAATAAAACAGCTTCAGCCTGGGTTTTGAATCGCCGAGCTTGATGAAAGTAATTCGGTGATCAAACCCATGATGGCGGTGCTGTTGGCGGAGTAGGGGTCAAATTCGGGGTGCTTCATGGTCACCATGGGGTCGTCAATGCTGAGGTGGACCAAGGCCATGGACCAATCTTTGAATTGCCTTGACTCGATTTCCCCAAAATAGACGATCTCGGCATCGGCATGACGGTTGTCGGCGACTATGCGTCGGTAAAGCCCATTGACAATGCTTCGCTCGCCTTCGAGCACTTGCACATACAGACCCTTGCCTTGGCACAACACACCGGTGAGGTTGTGGGCTTTGTTAAAAGCCCTGGCTGTTTCCAAAATTTGGGTGGTGACGGTGGTGGTTTGTGGCCCCACCGCACGGCTGATGTAAATCAATCGGGTAAGCATATGCATCAATCAGTGGGTTTCTTGCAAGGCTTCGCCTAGGGCTTGAACCAAACTGTCGATTTGGTTTTTTTCCACGATGAAGGGTGGAGCAAGCTGAACCGTGTCGCCGCCATAGCGCACATAAAAGCCTTTGTCCCAGCATTTCATAGCAACTTCATAGGGGCGTTTGGCTGGCTCGCCGGGCAAGGCTTCTAGCGTGAAGCCTGCCGCCAAACCGTAGTTGCGAATATCGGTGATGTGGCGCAAGCCTTTCAAGCTGTGCACAGCCGCTTCAAAATAAGGCGCCAAGGCGTTCACTCGGCCCAGCATGTCCTCTTTCACCAAAACATCTAATGCGGCCAAGCCCACCGCGCAGGCCACCGGGTGGGCCGAGTAGGTGTAGCCGTGGGCGAACTCCAGCATGTATTCAGGGCCGCCATGGGCCATGAAGGTGTTGTAGATATCGGCGCTGGCAAGTACCGCGCCCAAGGGCTGGGTGCCGTTAGTGATTTGTTTGGCCACATTCATGATGTCTGGCGTGACACCAAAGGCCTCGGCGCCGGTGTAACTGCCGCAGCGTCCAAAACCGGTGATGACCTCATCGAAGATCAGCAAGATGTTGTGGGCGCTGCAAATTTCGCGAATGCGCTGTAAGTAGCCCACGGGCGGGACAACCACGCCAGATGAGCCCGAAAACGGCTCGATGATGACGGCGGCAATATTGGAGGCATCGTGCAAAGCGATGAGGCGCAGCAACTCTTCGGCCAAATGCACACCGTGGGTGGGCATGCCTTTGGAGAATGCGTTTTCGGGTAATTGGGTGTGCGGCAAGTGGTCTGCTTCCACGCCTTGTCCAAAGTTTTTGCGGTTGCCAGGCATGCCGCCCACCGAAATACCGCCAAAGTTGACCCCGTGATAGCCTTTTTCACGGCCAATAAAGCGGGTTTTGCTGCCCATGCCCTTGGCTCGCCAGTAGGCGCGGGCCATTTTGAGAGAGGTGTCGGCTGCTTCAGAACCCGAACCGGTGAAAAACACATAGTCGAGTCCCTCGGGCGTGAGGGCTTTGAGCCGGTTCGCCAGTTCGAATGACTTGGGGTGACCGTGTTGAAACGCCGGTGAATAGTCAAGCGTCGCCATTTGCTGGGCGGCGGCTTGCACCAGCTCGGGCCGCGCATGCCCCAAACCGCAGCACCACAAACCCGACATGCCATCCAAAATTGGGCGGCCATGCACATCGGTGTAGTGAACGCCTTGGGCGCTGGCGATCAGGCGTGGCTTGGCTTTGAAGTTGCGGTTGCCAGTGAAAGGCATCCAGTGCGCTTCCAAAAACGCGGCGTTGTAAGGTGTATTGACGTCTTGCAAAGGTGCATCGTTAGGTTTCATGTTTATCGACGGCGTGCGCCGCCCCCAAGTAAGCCGCCCAATACGCCGCGGACAATTTCACGGCCAATGGCCGACCCCACGGTTCGCACCGCGCTTTTCATCACCAGTTGCGCCACGCCGTCTTGGCGCCCGCCACGTGGGCCTGTGCTGCCAAACAGCATGTCAGACACGCCGGCCATCAAGCCGCCGCCTTGCTCTGCTGTCGTCCCTTTGATTTGGTTTTCGGCTTGCTGCACCGCTGCCTCGTCCATGGGCGGCGCCCGCCCTTTGAGCATCTCGTAGGCAGACTCGCGGTCCATGGTTTTTTCATAAACGCCAGCCACCAGCGAGGTTTGCAGCAAGGCTTGGCGTTGCTCAGAAGTGATGGGGCCAAGTTGGCTGCCGGGGGGCAACACAAACACCCGCTCGGTTTCACTGGGTCGGCCCTTGGCGTCGAGCAAACTGACCAGCGCCTCACCCACGGCCAAATCGGTGATGGCGGCTTCTATGTCCAAGCCCTTTTTCGGGCGCATGGTTTGCGCTGTGGCAGCCACGGCTTTTTGGTCACGCGGCGTGAAGGCACGCAGCACATGTTGAACGCGGTTGCCAAGTTGGGCCAGCACGCTGTCGGGAATATCCAAGGGGTTTTGGGTGACGAAATACACGCCCACGCCTTTGGAGCGCACCAAGCGCACCACCAACTCGATGCGCTCAATCAAGGCCTTGGGCGCTTCATTGAACAGCAAATGCGCTTCATCAAAGAAAAACACCAGTTTGGGCTTGTCGGGGTCGCCTATTTCGGGCAGTTGCTCGAACAACTCAGACAGCATCCACAGCAAAAACGTGGCGTACAAGCGCGGCGAATTCATCAGCTTATCGGCCGCCAATATATTGACGACACCGTGGCCATGGCCATCGGTTTGCATGAAGTCGTGGATATCGAGCATGGGCTCGCCAAAGAATTTGTCGCCGCCTTGCTGTTCGACTTGCATCAAGCCGCGCTGTATCGCACCTATGCTGGCGGCGCTGACGTTGCCGTACTCGGTGGTGAACTCTTTGGCGTTGTCACCCACATATTGCAGCATGGCCCGCAGGTCTTTCAGGTCCAGCAACAGCATGCCGCGGTCATCGGCGATTTTGAACACCAAATTAAGCACACCCTCTTGGGTGTCGTTCAAATTGAGCATGCGCCCCAACAGCAGAGGACCCATGTCACTGACGGTGGCACGCACGGGGTGGCCTTGCTCGCCAAACACATCCCATAAAGTGGTGGGGCAGGGCGCAAAAGCGGGTATGTCTAAACCGCGGTCTTTCAAAACCGCGGCCATTTTGTCTGACAACTTGCCCGTTTGGCTCATGCCGGTGAGGTCACCTTTCACATCGGCCATGAACACCGGTACACCTGTGCGTGACAGACTTTGCGCCATGGTTTGCAAGGTGACGGTTTTGCCCGATCCTGTGGCACCCGTGATCAGGCCGTGGCGGTTGGTCAATTCGGGCAGCAAAAAACACTGGGCCGAAGCGTTGCGGGCAATCAACAGGGGATCAGACATGGCGTATCTCTGAATAAAGACCGATAAAAACGGCTGCGGCTTGCAAGACAACCGCTTTGCCTAGGTTACCCTAGCTTAGCGCAAAGAGGCGTCAGAAACGGCTTGTGTGGACTCAGTATTGACCCGACGTGCGCCATTGAAGCGCTTGGCCCAATAGCTGTCCCGCATGTCTTCAATGCGAACTTGACCGCCAGAGCGCGGTGAGTGTATGAATTTGCCTTCACCCACATAGATGCCGACATGGCTGAAGGCACGGCGCAAAGTGTTAAAAAACACCAAGTCCCCTGGTTGCAATTCGGTTTTATCAATTTTTTCAGTACTGGCAGCCTGTGCCTTGGCGTTGTGCGGCAAGACCAAGCCCAAAGTGTTTTCATACATGGCTTGGACAAAACCACTGCAATCAAAACCTTGTTGGCCTGTACCACCTCGGCGGTAGGGGGTGCCCAAATAACCCATGGCGTTCACCACCAAGTCAGAGGCTTGGGTGCTGACGGTTTGGCCGACCGCGCCCACCTTTTGACCTACATCGACGACAGCCCGTACCACCCCGCGCTGTATGAGCAGCAAGTCGAGGTCATCATGCGCGGCATGGTTGGGGGCAGCATTTGCCCCCAAAACGCACAGAAAAGACAGTGATATCAAGTATTTAAGCATCGGGGAAGATCATACCCTCCTCTGAAATGGGGTTTCCTGACGCACAATCGGGGGTTGATTACCCACTTTTGTTGATTGGATATATATGTTTCGCGCACTGTTATTGGAAAAAGAACCGCAATTTCAAGCTTCTGTTCAATCACTGGACGAGAGCCGCTTGCCAGACGCTGATGTGCATGTGCGCGTGGCTTTCTCCACCCTGAACTACAAAGACGGCTTGGCGATCACGAATAAAAGCCCGGTGGTTCGCGCCTGGCCCATGGTGGCGGGCATTGATGGCGCAGGCACCGTCATCGCCTCCAGCCACCCGAACTGGAAAGCCGGCGACAGCTTTGTGCACAACGGCTGGGGCGTGGGCGAAACCCATTGGGGTTGTTTGGCTGAGCAGGCCAAGCTCAAAGGCGATTGGTTGGTGAAACTGCCCGCTGCTTTCACCCCCCGCCAAGCCATGGCGATTGGGACGGCGGGTTACACCGCCATGTTGTGCGTCATGGCTTTGGAGCAGCAAGGCGTCAAACCTGGCAGCGGCGAGGTCTTGGTCACAGGTGCCACAGGCGGTGTGGGCAGCGTGGCCATCGCCTTGCTGGCTAAACTGGGTTACCAAGTGGTGGCCGCAACCGGTAAAACCAGCGAAGAAGCCTATTTGAAAGGCTTGGGCGCACACAGTTTGATGGACCGCGCCGAGTTGTCGGCTGCTGGCAAACCGTTTCAAAAAGAACGATGGGCGGGCGTGGTCGACGCGGTGGGTTCACACACCTTGGCCAATGTGCTGGCGCAAACCCGCTACGGCGGCGCTGTGGCCGCTTGTGGATTGGCGCAAGGCATGGATTTGCCCACCACCGTCATGCCGTTTATTTTGCGCAATGTGCGCTTGATAGGTGTGGACTCGGTCATGGCGCCTTTGGCACTGCGCCAGCAAGCATGGGCGCGTTTGGCCCAAGACCTGGATATCGCCAAGCTGGAAAGCATGATTGAAGAAGTCGATTTAGACCACGCCGCCGAGCGTGCCCAGGCACTCATGGCCGGTCAGGTGCGCGGGCGTGTGGTGGTGAGGATTTAAGCCATGTTGATGGATGCAGATGAATCCCAGTTGGTGCTGATCGATTACCAAGACAAGCTTTTACCTGCTATGTGGGAGGGTCAAGCCTGTTGGGACAATGCGCTGAAGCTGGCGCAAGCCGCACATCTTTTGGGCCTGCCGGTTTGGGGCACAGAGCAAAACCCCTCTCGCTTAGGCAGTCTGCCCCCTGACCTCAAAGCTTTGTGCAGGCAAACCCTGTCCAAAATGCATTTCAGTGCTTGCGAGGAAGGCTTGCTAGAGCTTTTGCAACCCGCCCCAGCGGCCAAGCCTGTGCAAGGTAATGCCCGAAGCCTGCCCAAGCACTTGCAAAAACCAGCTGCTACCGAGCCCGAGCGGCGCAGCATCGTTTTGGCGGGCGTGGAGGCGCATGTGTGTTTGTTACAAACCGCCTTGGATTTGCTGGAAGAAGAATGGGAAGTTTGGGTGGTGACCGATGCCTGCAGTTCGCGCACCGAGCGCAACCGTGACGCCGCCTACGACCGTTTGGCTGGCGCGGGAGCCGAACTGGTGACCACAGAGATGGTGTTGTTCGAGTGGTTGCGTAGCGCTGAGCATCCTCACTTTAAATATGTTCAAGCCTTGATGAAGTAATACAACCCTTAGGGGAGACAAGATGAGTAAGTACCAGGCTTTTTACCGCCGGTCTTTGGATGACCGAGACGGTTTTTGGGCTGAGCAAGCCCAGTTGATTGATTGGCATGTGCCGCCCAGCCAGATTTGCGACTACAGCCAGCCGCCGTTTGCCAACTGGTTCGAGGGCGGTCAAACCAATCTTTGCCACAACGCGGTAGACCGTCATTTGGCACAACATGCTGATAAGCCCGCGCTGATTTATGTCTCTACCGAAACCGATACCGAAGTTACTTACAGCTTTGCCCAGTTATATGAAGAAGTTCAGCGTATGGCGGCGATTTTGCAAAGCTTGGGGGTGGTCAAAGGTGACAGGGTTCTGATTTACATGCCCATGATTGCCGAGGCCGCGTTTGCCATGTTGGCCTGTGTGCGCATAGGTGCCATTCACTCCGTGGTGTTCGGCGGATTTGCGTCGCATGCCTTGGCGTCAAGGATTGAAGATGCCAGCCCTAAGTTGATCATCAGCGCTGACGCGGGTTCACGCGGGGGCAAGATCGTGCCCTACAAACCTTTGCTCGATGAAGCTGTTCAACTCAGCCAGCACAAGCCCTCGGCGGTGTTGATGGTCAACCGCGGCTTGACTGCTTTCACCACCGTGGCCGGGCGCGACCATGACTACGCCGCACTGCGACAAATACATCTTCATGCCCAAGTGCCGTGTGAATGGGTGGACAGCAAGCACATCAGTTACACGCTTTACACCTCGGGCACCACTGGCAAACCCAAAGGCGTGCAGCGCGACACCGGCGGTTATGCGGTGGCTTTGGCGGCCAGCATGCAGCATATTTTTGAGGGCAAAGCAGGGCAGGTGTATTTCTCCACCAGCGACATCGGCTGGGTGGTCGGTCACAGTTACATCATCTACGGTCCGCTGTTGGCTGGCATGGCCACGCTGATTTACGAAGGCTTGCCCACCCGCCCAGATGGCGGCATTTGGTGGCAATTGGTGGAAAAGTACAAGGTCACCCATATGTTCAGCGCCCCCACAGCGGTGCGGGTGCTGAAAAAACAAGATCCAGCGCTGCTGGCCAAGTACGATATTTCCAGCCTCAAAGCCCTTTATTTGGCAGGTGAGCCGCTGGATGAACCCACGGCTCAGTGGATTGCCGATGGTCTGAACAAACCCATCATCGACAACTACTGGCAAACCGAAACCGGCTGGCCCATTCTCACCGTGGCTAATGGCGTGCAAACCATGGTCAGCAAATACGGCAGCCCTGGCGTGCCCATGTACGGTTATGACGTGAAGTTATTGAATGACAGCACAGGTGAAGAACTTACGGGTGCCAATGAAAAAGGCGTGGTGGTCATAGAGGGGCCCTTGCCCCCGGGCTGCTTGCAAACCCTGTGGGGCGACGACCAGCGTTTCGTGAAAACCTATTGGCAAAGTACTTCAGACAAATGGCATTACTCCACTTTCGATTGGGGCGTGCGCGACGAGGACGGCTACTACTTCATTTTGGGGCGCACCGATGATGTGATCAATGTGGCGGGTCACCGCTTGGGCACGCGTGAGATTGAGGAAAGCATCTCCAGCCACCCGAATGTGGCGGAAGTGGCGGTGGTGGGCGTGGCGGATCAACTTAAAGGGCAAGTGGCCATGGCGTTTGTGGTGGCCAAAGATGCGTCTGCCTTGGGCGAGCCTGCCGCACGCTTGAAGCTCGAGGGCGACATCATGAAGCTGGTGGACAGCCATTTAGGCGCCATCGCCAGACCCTCACGGGTGCTGTTTCTGAGTCTCTTGCCCAAGACCCGCAGCGGCAAGTTGCTTCGCCGCGCCATCCAAGCGGTGTGCGAGAAACGCGACCCAGGCGACCTCACTACCCTTGACGACCCAACACCTTTGCAACAGATCAAAGAACAGCTGGCTTAAAACAATCGGGGTCAGATTCCAATTGTTTGTCTTAGGTAAGCCGCGTGAATTAATTGGAATCTGACCCCGATTACCGGTTATTTGAAATAGTCAGACATCAGTGGCACAATGACTACACATACCTGAGGGGCAGCCTCTTGGGTCGCATCCACCAGTCGGTTCAGCCGTGTCGTGGAGGGTTCTTCAACCAAGCTAATGTTTCCTGCAGGGAAACGGAGGTCAGCGCCATGAGCGATTCAAACCAGACGGGTTCATCCGTCTACCAAGCCTATGCGGGCAACACTTATCTCTTTGGGGGCAACGCCCCTTATGTCGAAGAGATGTACGAAAACTACCTCGCCAACCCCGGCAGCGTGCCCGACAGCTGGCGCCAGTATTTCGATGCGCTTCAGCACGTGCCAGCCGTGGATGGCAGCAACGCCAAAGACGTGCCCCATTTGCCGGTGGTCAACGCTTTTGCCGAACGCGCCAAGCAAGGTGGCACACGTGTGGTCATGGCCAGCGCTGACGCTGAAATGGGTCGCAAGCGCACCGCCGCTCAGCAGTTGATCGCCGCCTACCGCAACGTGGGTCAACGCTGGGCCAACCTTGACCCTCTGCAGCGCACCGAGCGCCCGGTTATCCCCGAGCTAGAACCGTCTTTTTATGGTTTTGCCGACGCCGATCAAGAAACCGTGTTCGACACCAGCAACACCTTTTTCGGCAAAGACCGCATGAGCCTGCGGGAGCTGATCAACGCCTTGCGTGAGACCTATTGCGGCACCTTGGGCGCTGAGTACATGTACACCTCTGACATGGGGGAAAAACGCTGGTGGCAGCAAAAATTAGAAAGCATTCGCAGCAAACC
>CANLWQ010000046.1 GCA_947494405.1 Comamonadaceae bacterium
ATAATTCTTCCCATTTTTTTCTCCTGTGCGAATCAGTCCTTTAGCCTACTGATTCATTTCCTATTAGTGATGTTCAACAGTTGTGGATAACCCAGTGGATTTCAAGTGTGTTGTGTGTGTCCAAGCTTGTATTACTTGGGGGCTGTGACGGTGACTAAAGCAGGGCGCAGCACACGGTCGGCGATCAAGTAACCTTTTTGCAGTACAGAGACGACGGTGTTGGCTTCTTGCTCGGCAGGCACGACTGAAATGGCTTGGTGCTGGTGGGGGTCAAATTTGGTGCCCGGTTCAGGGTTGATTTCAATGACTTTGTGGCGTTCCAAGGCGCTTTTAAGCTGGCGCAGCGTGGCCTCGGAGCCCTCGCGCAGTTGCTCGGCCGAGGCGTCGGCTATGGCCAAACCAGCCGACAGGCTGTCGGCCACGGGCAGCAGGCTTTCGGCAAAGGCTTCCACCGCAAACTTTCGTGCTTTGGAAATTTCCTCATCGGCTCGGCGACGGGCGTTTTCTACTTCGGCCTTGGCGCGCAGGAATTGGTCGGCCAAGTCTGCGTTGACCGAGGTCAGTTTGGCGACTTCTGCTTGGGCTACTGCCAAGGGGTCTTCCATGAAAGGGGCTTGCTCGGGGTGGGGGGTAGTGTCCATGGCAGGCTCTAGGTTGGTCGTGGGGTCAGATGGTGGGGGGTGCTGGGGTTCGGACATAAAAAAATAAAGGGCTGAATTAACTCAGCCCTTTAAATTGGGTGCCAGGTCTTGGTTTCAAGAGGGTTAAGGCATGTTTTTTAAACAATTAGAAAAGTTTCAACTTCGCCAATTCCCTTGATGGCTACAGGCCCACGGCTTTCAAGAGTGTAATGGCCGCGTATGAGTTGAGCGGTGGCGGTTGAAACTTGGATACGGCCAGGCAGACCCGTGGACTCCATGCGACTGGCGATATTCACAGTCCCGCCCCACAAATCGTAAGTGTATTTATGCACACCGATGACGCCGGCCACCACCGGTCCACTGTGTATACCCACGCGAATTTGTAAATTCGCTGCTTGTTGTTGATTGAATGAATTCAAGGCGGTCAACATGGCCAAGGCGGTACGCACCACTGCCAGGGCATGGTCTTGACGGGCCAAGGGAATGCCAGACGCCAACATATAGCAGTCACCAATGGTTTTGATTTTCTCAACCCCCTCGTGGTTGGCGATGAGATCAAAGGCCGACATGATGTCGTTGAGCATGCTGACCAATTTTTCAGCCGAGATGCCATTGGAAAGCGAGGTAAAGCCTACCAAATCGGCGAACAAAACAGTCACATCGTTGTGGGCATCAGCAATCAAGGTCTCGCCACTTTTCAAGCGTTGGGAGATGACCTTGGGCAAAATATTCAGCAACACGCTTTCGGTTTTGGCCTGCTCTTGGGCCAGCAATTCATGCTGGGTTTGCAACTGAGCCAAGCGCATTTTTTCCAAATCGCGCAAGCGTTTTTTTTCAATCGAAGAGGTCAGTCTGGCCTTTAACAACACTGGGCTGAATGGCTTGGGCAAGTAGTCTTCCGCGCCCATTTCAATGCATTGAACAACATCTTCAATATCTTCCCCGCCCGAAATCACGATCACCGGAAAACCCTTGAGTTGCGGGTCAGCTTGCAGCTTTGCTAAAACTTCGATGCCGGTCATGTGCGGCATTTGCACATCGAGCAGCATCAGATCGAAACTCTCGTTTTTCAAACGCTCCAGTGCCGTCTGTCCGTTGTCGGCTTGTTCAATGCGAGTCACGCCTTGTTGCTGTAGTGCGCGAATAATGCCCATACGCATGAGCTTGCTGTCGTCAACAACCAATAAACGTGCTTGGCCCAGCATGGCCAGCAGATTCTCTTGGGCAGTGCCTGCTTCGCCAGGAGCTAAGGTAATGTCAGTCATGGGGCTTCCTTGGGGTGTTGGTGCGATCAAACGGGCAGGGCTTGGATCGACTTCATCAATGCGTTCGCCATGCCTTCAAGGGGGACGATATGTTTGACTGCACCTAGCTCTATGGCAGCTCTGGGCATGCCGTAGACAACACAACTGTCTTCGTGTTCGGCCAATGTGGTTCCGCCTGCGCGTGCGATGGTTTGCATGCCCATTGCGCCGTCGCTTCCCATGCCGGTTAAAAGGGCGGCAACTACATGGGGTCCAGCCACCTCGGCGGCGGAGCGAAACAATAAATCAACTGCGGGTCGGCAGTGGTGCAGGGCTGGCGATTGGGTCAGGCGGGTTCGGTAACCACCGTTTTTCATCACCACCATCAGGTGGTAATCGCCAGGTGCAATCAAACATAAGCCAGGTTTTAAAGGTTCATCGTCCACAGCTTCTCTGACTTGGTAAGCCGTCAAGCTGTCAATGCGCTGAGCAACCGCTTTGGAAAAGAAAGCTGGAATGTGTTGCACCACCAAGATGGGGGGCAAGCCATCGGGGAGTTGCGGCAATAAATAACGCAAGGCTTCAACACCACCCGTGGATGCACCTATCCCCAAAAGCCCACATCAAGGCGCGTGGCATGAACTACAAAGAGCTGGCACAAGCACCAAAGTTTGAGAGAGCGCTAAACCCTCAACCCTCCACACCCAATAACTCCACCTCAAACAGCAGGGTGGCATTGGGCGGAATCACGCCGCCCGCACCGCGTGCGCCATAGCCCAGTTCGGCGGGAATAAGCAGACTGCGCTTGCCGCCAATCTTCATGCCTTGCACGCCTTCATCCCAACCTTGGATGACCATGCCTTGACCCAAGCCGAATTCAAACGGATCGTTTCTGTCTAGGCTGGAATCAAACTTAGCGCCTTTTTCACCGTTCTCCCACAACCAACCGGTGTAGTGCACCGTCACATGTTGACCCGCTTGGGCGACTTCGCCCTCGCCATGGCGGGTGTCGTCGTATTGCAGGCCGGAGGGGGTAGTGATCATGCGATTCCTTAAATAGCGTCAGTGTGAGACTCAATAGTTTAAATCCCAAGGCTTTCGACCCCTGAGTTTTGAATCAACGCCCCTGAGGCCATGACTGATTTGAAATTCAATAACTTGTATTTAATAGTTATAAAAATTAATTAATAGATATTTAAGTATTATTTATGTGTCATAATTTATTCATATTCATTGGAGGCATCATGCAAAAAACAATACATTCATCAATCACCAGATTCTTGGCCGCGTCGGCTTTGTTGGTCTTGGCAGCCTGCGGCGGCGGCGGTTCAGATTTGTCCACTGGCACCATCGCTGATGGTTCGGTGACGCGGGCAGCTACTGCACTCAGTTTGTCCAGCACCGGCAACTTAAATACAGTGTCTACTGGTCAGGTTTTCGCTTACCAAATGACAGGGGCCAAGGGTCAAACCATCAATGCGTCGGCCATGTTGTTCACACCCAGAAGTGAGGCGCCTGCTGGCGGTTGGCCTTTGCTGGTCTTTGGACACGGCACCGTGGGTTGGGCACAAACCTGTTCGCCTACCTCGGTGGTTCAAGCTGGAAGCCCATGGTCCTACCAAGACCTGGTCGCTGGCTTGGTTAACCAAGGCTATGCCGTCGTCGCACCCGATTACGAGGGTTTGGGGCCAGCCGATTTGGGCGTTGTGGCAGGTCATCCCTATTTGAATTTAGAGAGCGCGGGCAAATCCATGGTCTATGCCGTGGTCGCAGCCAAAAGTGTTTTGGGTACGCAGCTGTCAGGCAAATGGGCGGCCATCGGCCATTCCCAAGGCGGCCATGCGGCTTTGGCTGCAGCACAGTATTCAGACTTGGCTGCAAAGCAGAATGCAAGTTTGGTCTACAAAGGCGCGGTCGCTGTGGCTCCCGCTTCTGGACTGTTAAGTTCTTTGAATGCCTTGCAAGGTTCAATTGCGACTAAATCGCAAAGCCCTAGCTTGTATCGAGAAGGTTATGAGCTTGTGGGCACGCTCACCGGTTACGCCGCTTTGCTGGTCAAAGGCACGCAAAGTACCTTGGCGCCGGTTGCCAATGCCACCATCTTCCCCAATCCCAGAAACGAATTACAAAACATTCTTGCGTTTTTAAACACCCAATGCGCTGGTGATGTGGAAATAAACTTAAGAAACGAAATAGCGAATTACTCTCAGAGCTCTTTGGATGCCAAACCATCGGCTTACCCTGGAGTCAATTCGGCAGCGGTCAATTCCACAACGGTCGCCAACATCATCAGCGCCAACGAACCAGGCCAGACCAAGTTGCCTGTCAAGACGTTGATTGTTCAGGGATTGAAGGACACCACAGTGCTTCCAGACATCACACAACAGTTGGTAACCACTATGCAAGCCAAGGGCAGCACTGTTGACTACAAAACTTATGCCAATGAGACGCACAGCTCAGTGTTGACTCCCTCAGCAACCGATGTAGGCATCTATTTGTCCACACTGTTTGCTCAGTAGAAACCCCAGCGTCTTTACTTCATGTCAAGATTGCTTCTTTTTTTGGAGTTCAGATGCAAGCTGCTGACATGACACTCACCCAAGCGCGCGCAGCGCTGGCCGCCAAGACCATGAGCGCTGCCGAATACGCGCAAGCCTTGATCGCGGTTCAACAATCTCAAACAGCCATCAATGCTTGGGTCAGCCTTGACAACGACGCCTTGCTGGCAGCTGCCCGCGCTTGCGACAGCGGTGCTTGGTGCAGTCAAGCCGACAAGGCCTTGGCGGGTATTCCGATTGCTTTGAAAGACAATATCGATACGCTTACCTTAAGCACCTCGGGTGGCACACCGGCATTGAAAGATGCACAGCCTTTGCACAACGCACCGGTGGCACAAAGTTTGTTTGATGCCGGCGCTTTGCTGGCGGGTAAAACCAATATGCACGAGTTGGCTTTTGGTATCAGTACCAACAATGCCTACACAGGCGCCACCCATAACCCTTGGCACCACGACATGATTGCGGGCGGCAGCAGCGGTGGCTCGGCTGCTGCGGTGGCGGCGCGAATGGTGCCAGCGGCCTTGGGCACAGATACAGGCGCCTCGGTCAGGCTGCCGGCTGCTTTGTGCGGCGTGGTGGGGTTTCGCCCGACCGTGGGGCGTTACTCGGGCGCAGGCATCATTCCTATTTCGCACACCCGCGACACCGCTGGCCCCATCACCCGCAGTGTGCAAGACGCTGCATTGATAGACAGTGTGTTGTGCGGCGCTGCCGTGGGCTTAGAGAAGTTAGATCTCAAAGGCTTGCGCCTAGGTGTTGCTCGCGCCGACTTTTACCAAGGCGCGGACACCGAAGTGTTGGACGCCATGGAGGTCTTGCTGGCTCAACTGGCCCGTGCGGGTGTGACCTTGGTGGAAGGCGATGTGGCCGGTATGTCTGGCCTGAACGCGCAAGTGGGTTTCCCCTTGGCGCTGTATGAATTGACCGTGGACTTGCCGGCGTATCTGAACCACAACCGTTACAAATTGAGCTTGGCGCAGATTGCCGAAAAAATTGCCAGCCCTGATGTGGCGGGCATTGTGGGCTCGCAACTGGGTGACCAAGCCATGCCGCGTGCGGCCTATGAAGCGGCTTTGAAAGCGCGTGTGCATTTGCAAGCCGCTTATGCCGAGCACTTTTTGGCTCATCGCTTAGATGCGCTGGTGTTTCCCACCACCATATTGCCGGCACGCCCGATTGGCCAAGATGAAACCGTTGAGCTCAACGGCGCACAAGTGCCTACCTTCCCCACCTATATACGCAACACAGATCCTGGCAGCAACGCCGGTATTCCCGGCATCAGCATCCCCATGGGCTTGACCAAGGCGGGTTTGCCACTGGGCTTGGAGTTGGATGGGCCGGTGTCCAGCGACAGGCGTTTGTTGGCAGTGGCTGCTGCCATAGAAGCTTTGCTGCCGCCCATGCCTGCGCCCAAGCGCTGAAGTATCAAGACTCGGCTGTAAAGCCTACGCGCTTGACGATGGGGCCCCAAAACTCAAAAAGCCGGCGCATCTCTTTGGCCATGTCCTCGGGGCTGCTGCCCAAGGGGGACATGCCTTGCAGCGCGAAGCTGTCGGCCACGCCTTTGTCTTTCAAGGCGGCGTTGATGGCGGCGTTGGCAGAAGCGACGATGTGGGCAGGTGTTTTGGCAGGGGCAAAAAACCCAAACCATTCTTCTACCGTTAATCCGCTGAACCCTTGCTCGGCAAAGGTGGGGACGTCGGGCACAAACGTAGATCGTTGTTTGCCCGAGGTGGCCAAGATGCGCATTTTGCCTGCGCGGTGGTTGGCCAAAAAGTCACCGTGCGGCGTGAACATGGATGCGATTTGACCGCTGATCACATCGGTCACCCCAGGCACCGAGCCGCGGTAGGCCACATGCTGCATGGCCACGCCAGACTCAAGGCTGAGTAAGGCACCCAAGAAATGCGGCGTGGAGCCAGCGGCTGGCGAGCCGTAATTGGCGCGATCAGGGTTGGCTTTGCACCATGCCAGAAAGTCTTTCACGGTTTTCACGCTGGCGGGCACCATGGGTCCCACAGCCAAGCCATGTGACAGCACCGAGGCCGTGCTGACAGGGACGAAATCTTTGAAGGGGTCGTAGCTGAGACTGCGGTAAATATGCGGGTAGATCAGCAACATGGAATAGGCGCTGAGCAGCAAGCTGCTGCCATCGGGGGCGGCGTTTTTCACGGCCTCGATGGCGATGCGCCCGCCTGCGCCGGTTTTGTTGTCCACCATGGCGCCATTGCGGGTGAAGCTGCTGCCAGCGAGCTTGTCGCCAATACGGCGACTGGTGGTGTCGGCTGAGCCTCCTACGGGAAAGCCGCAGACAATTTTCACTTGGTCAATAGGCAGATTGATTTGCGCCAGCGCAGATAAAGGGGCAAGCGCAGAAGAAGCCAGCGGCACACCAAGGGCTTGCAGGGCGAGGCGGCGGGAAATCATTTGAGACGTCACTTCTTGTATCCTTTTCATAGATAGGTTTGCCTCGCGTGAAGTATGCGAAGGATGACAGTTTGTTGGGCGTCGGTTTGGTAGACCATGATGTAGTTGGGCCGAATGACTAACTCTCTTGTCCCGTGAACTCGCCCAGGTTTAAATACTTCTGACATATAAACCAGTTGCATTGCGGATTTTTCAATGGTTTTTCTTAGACGTTCCGCTGCAATGGGATTGTCGATCTGAATAAAGCCGATGATGCGAACAAAGTCATCGGTGGCCCATTCACTCCAAAGCACCTGGGGCATCAGTAGCCCTCAATGTTGACAGTTGTGATTGAACCAGTGCCATGGCCTGCTGATGTGTCAGGGTGGTTTTGGGGTTGTCCAAAGCCTCTTGAACTTTTTCGCGAAACCAATTTTCATAAGCTTCGTTGGCAGTGCTGATCGGTTTCTCCGAGGATGCGGTAGGTAGGGAGGAATTCATAGGAACAAGATTAGCATAAGTGGGTTTTAAATACGAGTGATCTGGTTACTTTAGACACTAGGCTTTAGTAACTGGTCATGCGCATCATGGTGAAAATCTTGCACCAAGGCATCGCGGTGTTTCAGCACTGCACGTTGGTTGATGGAACCTTTGTCCGTCACCTCGCCTTTGTCGATAGAGGGTGGCTCTGGCAATAACAGCAAACGCGCCACGCGGTTGGCGCTGCCTGTCGCGCTGGCGGCCAAGTGATTGAGCACTTGTTGAAAATGCGCCAAGACCTTGGGGTGAGCCAGCACTTCATTCAAAGAGGCCTGAGCAGGCAGACCCGCTAAGTCGCGCACTCTGGGTGTGGTGAACAGCATGGCGCCCACCTCTTTCATGTTCAAGCCGGTGATGACCGCGTCTTGCACATAAGGCGCGCCCGCTGCAATGATCTTGGCCCTGAGCGGCCCCACGCTCACAAAAGTGCCGGTCGCCAGCTTGAAGTCTTCGGCGATACGCCCATCAAACTTCAAGCCTAAATGGATGTTGTTCGGGTCTATCCAAGTCACCGCATCGCCGCTTTTGAAAAAACCTTCTTCATCAAACGCATCCGCCGTGAGTTCGGGTGCGCGCCAATAGCCCGGCGTGATGTTGGGGCCTTGGTAACGCACTTCCAGTTTGTCGCCCATGGGCACCAGCTTCAAGCGCATACCAGCTGCTGGCAACCCCAAGTCGCCTGACTGCACCTCGGGGCGGGGTACAAAAATCGCAAACGGCCCCGACTCTGTCATGCCAAGGCCTGTACCCATGACGATGCGCTCACCCACCTCGCGCTCTTGGGCGGCATGCAAGCTGTCCCAGATGGGTTGCGCCAAGGCCGCACCAGAGTAAAAAAACATGCGCAGTCGGCTGAGCAAATTGCGCCGCAGCACCTCATCGGTGTGCATGGCATTGGCAATCGCTTCCAAACCAGTGGGTACATTGAAATACACCGTGGGTGCCACCTCGCGCAGGTTGCGCAGGGTTTCACCCATGAGGGCTGGCACAGGTTTGCCGTCATCAATGTACAGCGAGCCGCCATGAAACATGGTGAGACCGATGTTGTGGTTGCCGCCAAAAGTGTGGTTCCACGGCAGCCAGTCCACCAACACCGGCGGTGCTTCGCCCAGCACCGGCATGGACTGCAGCATTTGCTGTTGGTTGGCGCACCACATGCCATGCGTGTTGATCACGCCCTTGGGCAAGTTGGTTGAGCCGGAGGTGAACAAAAACTTGACGATGGTGTCAGGACCAATAGCGCTCATGGCTGCGTCCACATCAGCGGTGTCGGTCGTGTCAAACAAGGCACCCAAAGAAGTGTGGCTGCGGTGTTTCAAAGTCCCATGCGCCAGAACCACCTCGGTGTCTACGCTCACCGTGGCTTGGATGGCCGCTGCGTATTTATCGGCATCGGTGGCAAACACCAAGCCGGGCTTCAAGGTGTTCAAGATGTGACGCAGTTTGTCAAAGTCTTGGCTGATGGTGGAATAAGCCGGCGACACCGGACAGTAAGGCACGCCCACCAGCATGCAGCCCAGCGCCAACATGGCGTGCTCCAAGCTGTTTTCACTCAAGATAAGCACTGGACGCTGGTCGCTGAGTTGGCGCTCTAGCAGGGCTTGACCTATGCGGCGTGCACCGGCCAATGCGCGGCCATAACTGAGGTGTTGCCAGTCGCCTGTGCTGCCATCCCCCAAGCGTTGGCGTCGAGCCAAAAAAGTCCGCTCGGGGGCTACCCGCGCCCAATGCAGCAGTTTGTCGGTCATGCGTTGGGGATGAGGCAACAAGGTTTGTTCGGCTTGCACATATTGCACGCCTTCGGGTGTTTCTTTGCGCGTAACCCGCGTGATGCCATAGCGCATGGCGCGGTACTTGGGCGCTTGCGCGCTCATTTGGGGTCCACCTTGGCGGCGCGGCCTTGCAAAAAAGCCTCTACCCGCGCTTTGGCTTCAGGTGCGGCTTGGGTAATGGACGACATCAGCGACTCGGTGACAAATCCATGGTCGGCGGCTTGCTCGGCGATGCGCGGCAGGGCGTGCATCAGGGCGTAGTTGGTCAGTGGTGCGTTGGTGGCGATGCGTTGCGCCAATTCCAGCGCTTTGTCAAAAGCCGTACCCGCGGCAACCAGATACTGCGCCAAGCCTATACGTTCGCCGTCTACCGCGTTGTAGACCCGCCCGGTCATCATCATGTCGGTCATGCGTGCCACGCCTATCAGTTTGGGGATGCGCACTGCGCCGCCGCCACCCACAAAAATACCGCGAGTGCCTTCGGGCAGAGCGTAAAAAGTGGTGTCGTCGGCCACGCGTATATGGCACGAAGCTGCCAACTCCAAGCCGCCACCGACCACCGCGCCTTGCAAGGCTGCGACCACGGGTACCGCGCCAAACTGTATGCGCTCGAAGGCGCTGTGCCACAGGCGTGAGTGCAGCATGCCTTCGCCCGCATCGCGGCTTTGCAGTTCGCTTAAATCCAGCCCCGCGCAAAAATGCTCACCACTGCCGCACAGCACCGCGGCTTTGGTGTGGGCGGGCAGGTTGTCAAAGGTATGGCGCAGCGCCAAAATCAGCGCATCGTTCAAGGCGTTGCGTTTGCTGGCGCGGGTGATGCGCACCAAGGCTACATCGTCCAACATTTCAAAGTGAAGATCTGCATTCATACGGCTTGTCTTGGGTGGTTATAGTTGATGCAAACTATCATATTCGACCATGAAAATTGCAGACCTGATTGCTATTGACATACACACCCATGCCGAGGTGAGCTGCTGGAACCCGTTTGACAACTATGGCGAGGAATACGACCGCGCTGCTGACAAATACTTTGGCTCAGATCTTCGCCCCACCATAGAAGAAACCGTGGCTTACTACCGCGAACGCAAGATTGGCTTGGTGATGTTCACCGTGGACGCCGAGTCGCACATGGGCCGACGGCGCATCCCCAATGAGGAAATCGCCAAAGCCGCCCGCGACAACAGCGACATGATGATCGCCTTTGCCAGCATAGACCCGCACAAAGGCAAGATGGGCGCACGCGAGGCCGAGCGCCTGATCAAAGAAGAGGGCGTGCGCGGTTTTAAGTTTCACCCCACGGTGCAGGGCTACCATCCTTACGACAAGATGGCTTGGCCGATTTACGATGTGATCAACGAACACAAACTGC
>CANLWQ010000047.1 GCA_947494405.1 Comamonadaceae bacterium
ATTCAGGTCAATCAACAAACCGCCAAGCCTTCCCGCGAAGTCAAAACTGGCGACACCGTGGCTATTCGCCGTGAAGGCTTAATCCGCACTGTGACAGTGGTGAGTTTGAGTGATGTCAGAGCTTCTGCGGCGATTGCCCAAGGCCTGTATGCCGATACCCCCGAAAGTGTTCAAGCCAAAGAGGACTATGTGCAGCAACGCCGTTTTGCCAAAGAACCCGCATTGACCATAGAACATGGCCGACCCACCAAGCGCGACAGGCGCGATTTGCAGCAAGCCCAGCATGGCTTGGATGACCGTTGGAGCGCTTCCATTGACTAAACTTTTGGCCATGGCTTGGCGCGCTTTATGGCGCGATGCCCGTTCAGGCGAGTTGCGCTTGCTGTGGGTGGCCGTCGCCTTGGGCGTGGCGGCCTTGTCCTCGGTGGGTTTTTTGGCCGATCGCATACAAGGCGGCTTGCAGCGCGATGCGCGGCAGTTGTTGGGCGGCGACGCTGTCATCGCCAGCGACCATGCTTTTCCCCCGGAATTGTTCGCCAAGGTTAAAGCCATGGGCTTGACTTCAGCCGCCACCTTGAACTTCCCCACCATGGCCAGAAGCGCACAAGGCACCAGCCGTTTGGTGGCTTTGAAAGCTGTAGCTGATGGCTATCCGCTGCGCGGGCGTTTGCAGATTGACCGGCCTGTGCCTAAGACCGACCGGGTACCCGCGGCCGGCGAAGTTTGGGTCGAACCGGCCTTGATGGTTGCCTTAGAACTCAGTATTGGCCAAGATATTCTGCTAGGTGAGCGAACACTTCGAATCACTGAAATCTTGCTCAGTGAGCCCGACCGCGGGGCGGGATTCATGAATTTCGCCCCCAGGGTGATGATGAATCAGGTCGATTTGCCAGCCACCCAGTTGGTGCAACCGGCCAGTCGACTGAATTGGCGACTGGCCGTGATTGGCCCGCCCGACAAAGTCAATGCGTTCGTTGCCTGGGCAGAGGTCTACGTCAAGCTGCCCGAGGTGCGTGGCATGCGGGTAGAAACCTTGGAAGCGGGTCGGCCTGAAATGCGCCAAACCCTGGACCGCGCCGAAAAGTTTTTGCATTTGGTGGCTTTGCTGGCCGCCTTGTTGAGTGCGGTGGCGGTGGCCTTGGCGGCGCGCGGTTTTGCGGCTAGGCATTTGGATGATTGCGCCATGCTGCGCGTGCTGGGGCAAAGCCAGCGCCATATCTTGACGGTCTATGTGCTGGAGTTTTTCACCGTGGGCGTGCTGGCCAGCTTGCTGGGCTTGGTGCTGGGTTTTGGCTTGCATCAGGTGTTCATCACTTTGTTAGCAGGCTTGGTTGACACCGATTTGCCCGCGCCAGGCATGACGCCGTTGTGGCAGGGCTTGGGTTCGGGCTTGACCTTGCTGGCCGCCTTTGGTTTGCCGCCGATTTTGCAGTTGGCCCAAGTGCCCGCCTTGCGGGTGATTCGCCGCGACTTAGGGCCACTGCGCGCCGCTTCTTTGGGGGTGATGGGCTTGGGGCTCTTGGGTTTCTCGGTTCTGCTGTTGAGTGCCAGCAAAGACCTGCGACTGGGCTTGATGGTGGTGGGTGGCTTTGCGGCTGCGGTGCTGGTGTTTGCAGGCATGGCTTGGCTAGGGGTGATGGCGTTGCGCCGCTCAATGCAAATCCCAGGCATGCCGGTTTGGCTGCGCATGGCGACTCGCCAGATAGGCGCACGACCTGGCTACACCGTGGTGCAGGTCAGCGCTTTGTCGGTGGGCTTGCTGGCGCTGATGCTGTTGGTTTTGCTGCGCACCGATTTGGTCGATAGCTGGCGCAATGCAACGCCAGCAGATGCGCCTAACCGTTTTGTCATCAACATACAGCCCACCCAGTCTGAAGCGTTTTTGCAAACCTTGCGCGACGAGGGCGTGGCCAAGCTGGATTGGTATCCCATGCTTCGTGGGCGGCTGATTCAAATCAATGGTGAAAACGTTCGCGCCGATCGCTACACCGAAGATCGCGCGCAGCGTTTGATTGAGCGCGAATTCAATATTTCATATAGCGCTGAGGCGCCTGCGCACAACCAAATCGTGCAAGGCAGTTGGAAGCCCGATGAAGCCAATGCCATCAGTATGGAAGAGGGCATTGCCAACACCTTGCAGCTGAAGCTCGGCGATCAGCTGAGGTTTGACATGGCCGGTGTGGTTGTCGATGTAACGATCAGCTCAATCCGTCGGGTGGACTGGACGTCGATGCGAGCCAATTTCTTTGCCATCTATCCGGTGTCTTCCATGCCCGATATACCGATGACTTTTATTGCGGCCTACAAAGCACCCAGTACCTCAGGTTTTGACAACGCCTTGGTGAACCGTTTCCCCAATATCACCAATGTGGATATGGGCGCCACCATCAACCAAATACAAAAAGTGCTGGGGCAGGTGATTGGGGCGGTGGAGTTTTTGTTTGCTTTTACTTTGGCCGCAGGACTGGTGGTGTTGTTCGCGGCAGTGACTGCCACACGCGAAGAGCGCGCCCATGAGTACGCGGTGTTGCGAGCGCTGGGTGCGGGTAACCGTTTGCTCGGCCAAGTGCAAACCGCCGAGCTGTTGGGCGTGGGTGCGTTGGCAGGCGCTTTGGCCGGCTTGGTGGCTGTTGCCATGGGCTGGGGTTTGGCCCGCTATGTGTTTGAGTTTGCTTGGAATGCGTCGCCTTGGGTTCCACTGTTTGGCGTGATCAGCGGTGCATTGCTGGCCTGGGCTGCCGGTTGGTGGGGTTTGCGCGAGGTGCTGCGCCGCCCGGTCGTGCAGACTTTGCGCCAAGTGAATTAATCGGGGTCAGATCCCAATTAATTAATTGGGATCTGACCCCGATTACCGATTACCGATTACCGATTAATTTCGATTCATTATTTAAGTAACACGACCAAAGCGCCGGCGCCGCCTTCCGAACCTTTGGCTTGAACAAAGGCCAGCACTTCGGTTTTTTGTACCAACCAGCGTTGCACCTTGGATTTAAGTACGGGTGTTTTGCCAGGCGAGCCCAAGCCCTTGCCGTGCACCACACGCACACAACGCCAGCCGCGCTTGCTGGCGTCGCGAATGAATTGACCCAAAGCCTCGCGGGCCTCATCGCTGCGCAGACCATGCAAATCGATTTGCCCTTGCAAACTCCAATGGCCTTTGCGCAATTTCTGTGTCACGTCCGTACCTATGCCTTGGCTACGGTAGCTGAGCTCGTCGTCGGTATCGAGCAAGGTGGAGACGTCGAAATCATCGCTGAGGCTTTCACGCAGCACATTGATGTCATCGAGAATTTGTTGCTGCGCCAAAGGCGGGGCCGGCATGGGGGATAAATCGACTCTGGGCACATGGTCCAGGGTGGTGACCACGCCTACCGCACGGACAAAGAGGTTTTTCTCCGCATTGGCTCGCCGCAGAGCTTCTTGCTTGGCCGCTTCAAGCGCCGCTGCTTGCTCAGCATCGGCCACGAGCTTGGCTTTGATGGCGGCCAAGTCTTGCAAACTGCGCGCTTTCACCATGGGCTGTGCTCCGCCATAGACCAACTTTGGCCGGGACCGACGATGACATGGTCTAGCACCCGAATATCCACCAAAGCCAAAGCGGTTCTCAGGGTTTGGGTGAGTTTTTCATCTGCAGAGGAGGGGCGTACCTCGCCGCTGGGGTGGTTGTGCGAAAAAATCACCGCACAAGCGCCCAGCAACAGGGCCAACTTCACCACCTCCCGCGGGTAGACCGAGGTTTGGTTCAAGGTGCCGCTGAACATTTCTTCAAACCGCAACAAGCGGTTTTGCCCATCTAAAAACAAGACAGCAAACACCTCACGCTGTTGTTGCCCCAGTTGGAGTTGCAAAAACTGTTTGACGTTGTTTGGGTCGGTCATGATGTCGCGCACACGCATTTTTTGCAGCAATGCACGGCGCGACAACTCGAGCACCGCCAGCAACTGCGAGCGCCTGGCCATGCCGCCCAAGCCTTTGCTAGAGCGCAAATGCTCGGGGCTGGCATGCAGCAAACCCGCCAAGCCTTGAAACCGGTCTAGCAAACTTTGGGCGAGTTGCAACACACTTTGACCCGGCAGGCCGCTGCCCAGCAGCACCGACAGCAGTTCCACATCGGTCAGCGCTTGGCTGCCCAGCGCGAGAAGTTTTTCGCGCGGGCGCATGGCTTTGGGCAAGTCTTGAAGCTGCATGGGAAAGGACAGGGCTAGGCGCATGGGTGTCAAACAAGTGTCATCATCGGGGTTGGCAGAGGCTGCGCCAAGTGCGCCAAGTCCGCTGGGCGTTGTGATCCATGGCCTTTCTACAATAGATTCAGTTTACAAAAGACCCATATGCAAGCACCCACTACGATTGAAGCCAGTTCGCTTCTCACTTTGCACTACCGCTTGAGCGGCCCGCAAGGCGACATCATCAACACTTTTGGCGGACCGCCTGCCACCTTATCGCTGGGCAACGCCGAGTTGGCGCCCGCCATAGAGGCGCGCATGCTGGGTTTGGCTGAAGGCGAGCATGTCACTTTGCAAATGGCGGCTGGCGAAGCTTTTGGCGAGCGTAATCCCGCTATGCTGCAGTGGGTCCCCAAGCAATTGCTGGCCACCTTTGGTGACGCGGATGCGGCTTATTTATTGGGCGAGGTGGTGGAATTTCCCGCTTCCAACAATGCCGGCAAGTATGCGGGTGCCGTGGTGCAAATTGGGGATGAAGCCATTTTGTTTGATTTCAACCATCCGCTGGCGGGTCAAGCCGTCATGTTGGAAGTTCAAGTGATAGGGGTTTTGTAAATGGCAGATGTGCAAGAAATTATTTTGGCCGAGCCACGCGGCTTTTGTGCCGGCGTTGACCGCGCCATTGACATTGTTGAGCATGCTTTAAACAAATTTGGCTCGCCTATTTATGTACGTCACGAGATCGTGCACAACACCCATGTGGTGGACGATTTGCGTTCGCGTGGCGCCATCTTCATTGAAGACTTGAACGATGTACCCGCGGGCGCCACCTTGGTTTTCAGTGCCCATGGTGTACCCAAAGAAGTCGAGCATGAAGCCGTGCGCCGCGGCTTTCGTATTTTTGATGCCACCTGTCCACTGGTCACCAAAGTGCATGTGGAAGTCGCCAAGCTGCACAAAGAGGGTTACGAATTCATCATGATTGGGCACAAGGGCCACCCCGAGGTGGAAGGCACCATGGGCCAACTGCCTAACGGCATCCATTTGGTTGAAGACGTCGATGATGTGTGGACGGTCCAGCCCGGGCAAACCAGTTTATTGGCAGTGGTGACCCAAACCACCCTGAGCGTGGATGACGCCGCTGAAATCATGGCTGCGGTAAAAAAGCGGTTCCCACAGGTGCGTGAACCCAAGCAGCAAGACATTTGCTATGCCACGCAAAACCGGCAAGACGCCATCAAGGTGTTGAGCCCGCAGGTGGATGTGGTGATTGTGGTGGGCAGCCCCACCAGTTCCAACAGCAACCGCTTGCGCGATGTGGCCTCCAAATACGGCACACCCAGTTACATGGTCGACCATGCCCGAGAGTTGCAAGCCGCGTGGCTAGAGGGCAAGCAGCGCATTGGGTTGACCGCAGGCGCGTCTGCCCCTGACATCTTGGTGCAGCAAGTCATCAGCCGCTTGCGCGAACTGGGTGCTACTTCTGTACGCACCCTCGATGGCGTACAAGAAACCGTGAAGTTCCCCTTGCCCAAGGGCTTGCGAAACGACTGACCAAAGATGCTCTCTACAATCGCTCCATGCTAGATATCGCTTTACTCCGCAGAGACTTGGCCCAAGTGGTCACTCGCCTGCAAACCCGCAAAAATCCCCAGTCTTTTTTAGATGTCACACGCTTTGAGTCTTTAGAAGCCGAGCGCAAAGAGCTGCAAACCCGCACCGAGACACTGCAAGCCAAGCGCAACAGCCTGTCCAAAGAAATTGGTCAGCGCAAGGCCAAAGGCGAATCGGCTGACGACGTCATGGCCGAGGTGGGGCAACTCAAAGACGAGCTGGACGCATCCGCCATCAAGTTAGATGGTTTGCAAAACGAATTAAGCCATTTGCTTTTTGCCGTGCCCAATTTGCCGCAAGACGGTGTGCCCATAGGCAGTGATGAACACGGCAATGTGGAACTTCGCCGCTGGAGCCCCGCGGGTACCGAACCCACGCCGCTGGGCTTCACACCCAAAGACCATGTCGATCTGGGCGAGCCATTGGGTTTGGATTTCGAGATGGGCGTCAAACTTTCTGGTTCGCGCTTTGCTGTGATGCTAGGTCCAATCGCCCGCTTGCACCGAGCGCTGGCGCAATTCATGTTGGATGTGCAAACCCAAGAGCACGGCTACACCGAGTGCTACACGCCCTATATCGTGAACGCCGAGAGTTTGCGTGGCACAGGTCAGTTGCCCAAGTTTGAGGAAGATTTGTTTGCTGCCAAAAAGGGCGGCCAAGACGGCGACGCCGATGGCCAAGCCCTGTACCTGATACCCACCAGTGAAGTGCCCTTAACCAATTTTGTGCGTGACAAGGTGTTGGCTGAATCTGAGTTGCCCCTCAAACTCACTGCGCACACGCCGTGTTTTCGCTCCGAAGCCGGCAGTGCGGGGCGAGACACCCGCGGCTTGATACGTCAGCACCAGTTTGACAAGGTTGAGATGGTGCAAATCGTCCACCCCGACCACAGCAACGCGGCCTTAGACGAGATGACCGGACACGCCGAAGCTGTTTTGCAAAAGCTGGGCTTGCCCTACCGCGTGATGTTGCTGTGCACCGGCGACATGGGCTTTGGTGCGGCGAGAACACATGATTTGGAAGTGTGGTTGCCCGCCCAAAACACCTACCGTGAAATCAGCTCTTGCTCCAACTGCGAAACCTTTCAGTCGCGCCGCATGCAAGCTCGTTTTAAAAACGCACAAGGCAAGAACGAGTTGGTGCATACCTTGAATGGCTCGGGTCTGGCCGTGGGCCGTACCTTGGTGGCGGTGCTTGAAAACTACCAGCAGGCTGACGGCAGCGTGTTGGTGCCCGAAGTGCTTCGTCCCTATTTGGGTCAGCTTCAATTTCTCAAACCCTGAACTTTTAACCCAAAGGATCTTCCATGCGCTTTTTCCCTGCTGTAGTCATGACGCTGTTGCTGACGCTGGTGGCTTGCGCCAACGTGCCCATGGGTGCGGGAAGAACCGCGTCCAGTGTGGACATGTCGGGTACCGATTTGCTGGGTCAAACCCAGTTACCCCCAGGCGCGCGCATCTTGCATGAGCAGTCGCTGGTGATTGGCACGGGCGAAAACTGGGTGGGCCGCGTGGTCATGGATTCGGCTCGCGACACCACTTCAGCCTATAGCTATTTCTTGGACAACTACCCAAGCCTTGGTTGGACCTTGCTGTCTGCTGTGCGTGCAAAGTCCAGTGTGTTGGTGTTCAATAAAGGCGAGCGCAATGTGACGATTGAAATCCAAGAAGGCAATCCACTTTCCGGTGGTGCTGCTTTGGTGATTTTGACCTTGGCGCCCCGCAGCGCCAATGTGGTGTCTCCCGCTTTAGCTAAAAAACCTGCGCCTGTAGAGGGCACAGTGCCCAGCAAGCCTTGAAGCTTTAAAATTTCAGTTTTATCGACAGACAGGAAAGATGGCAGAGTGGTCGAATGCACCGGATTCGAAATCCGGCGTACAGGTTTACCTGTACCGAGGGTTCGAATCCCTCTCTTTCCGCCGTAATTCCTCGGTTTTGCTGCCAAAAATAGTGATAAACCCTAGTAGGGACTTTGACAAATTTAAAATTTAAGCAGTTAACATCTTCTTCAAGGCGATGTTGCCTTTTATGTTTAAGGAAATCCTAGTGAGCTTTCTAAAAATCTCTGCTGTCACCTTGGCAGTCTCTGCTTTGGTCGCTACATCCGCATTTGCACAAGACAAAAACTTGTCTACCCTGCAACGCATGGGCAACACTGACACCAACATGAACATTCCTACCATCCCCCAAGAAGGTAAGAATGCTGATGCTATCCGCGCTAACTTGAAGAAAATCAAGTTGCCCGAAGGCTTCAAAATTGATTTGTACGCTGTTGTTCCTGATGCACGCTACATGGCTGTTGCACCTTCTACCAACATGTTGTTCGTCGGTACACGTAAAACCACTGTTTGGGCCGTGACCAACCGTAACAACGGTGACGCAGCTACCGAAGTCAAGCCTTTCGCTCCCGCCATCAAGTTCAGCAACCCTAACGGCGTTTGCTTTACCAAAGACGGTTTCTTGGTTGTTGCTGAATCCAACCGCATGTTGCACTTCCCTGCTGCTGAATACTTCTACGAAGGTCCAGACGTTGCAGTGGGCGTGATCGTGCCTGAAGGCAAGATGATCCCCGTGGAAGAGCAGTCTTTCAACCACACAGGTCGCGTTTGTAAAGTTGCCAACGACGGCAAAATCTACGTGACATTGGGCCAGCCTTACAACGTTCAGCCTAAAGACAAAGTTGCTTTGTATGACGAAGTTGGCATTGGTGGCGTGATCCGCTACAACGGCCTCGACGGCACAGGCCGCATGGTTTACTCTAAAGGCATGCGTAATCCTGCTGGTTTGACCATTGGACCTAAGGGCGATATCTGGACAACTGACAACCAAGTTGACGGTTTGGGTGACGACATTCCTCCCGGCGAGTTGAACAAGCTGACCAAGGCAGGCGAACACTTCGGTTTCCCCTTCTACAACGGCAAATTCAAAGTGGCTGGTTCTGCTGCAGCACCTGACCTGAAGGACATGAAAGAGCCAGCTGGCATGATCTCTCCTCAAGTCGAGTTCCCAGCTCACCAAGCTCAATTGGGCGTAGCTCACTACACTGGCAAGGCTTTCCCTGCCAAGTACCAAGGTGGTTTGTTCGTGGCTTCCCACGGTTCATGGAATCGTACTGAACCCAGCGGTTACCTGATCAACTTCATTCCTGTCAAGGCCGATGGCAATGCAGGTCCTGCAGAAGTGTTTGCTGATGGCTTCTTGGACAAAACCACCAAGCGCGCACTGGGTCGCCCTGTTGACGTGGCCAACTTGCCTGACGGCTCTATCCTGATTTCTGACGACTACGCTGGCGCTATCTACCGCATCAGCTACACTGCTCAGTAATTTGGTTTGATTCACGGGCCATGTGCCCGTGGTCAGTATCTGTTTAGCGGGGTCTCTCACGAGGCCCCGCTTTTTTACGAGAAAAAAATGAAAAAGTTCGCGTTTGTATTGGCCCTATGCGCTTTCAATAGTTTTGCTAACGACGTGGCCGAAGGCCGCGCCAAAGCGGATGCTGCCTGCTCTCTTTGTCATGGAGCGAACGGCATTGCCGGCATGCCCAGTGCCCCCAACTTGGCGGGCCAACAAGCCATTTACCTCAGCGAGCAGCTGAAGAACTACCGCAGTGGAAAACGCCACCACGAGGTCATGGGCGTGATTGCTAAGTCTTTAACCGATGCAGAGATTGCTAACCTGTCAGCTTGGTACAGCGCCATCAAGGTCACTGTTGAAGTGCCTTGATATGTTCAAGCACGCATGCTTACTGTTGTGTTGGCTGCTGATAACGCCAGCACAATCGGCTACCAGCGCGCGCTTTTTGACAGCCGCTGAAATGCAAGCCAGTTTGCTTTCAGAACAGGAAGAAGTGCGTTTTCATGGCAGAAATTACATCATGGGCGTGGTGGACACGCTGATGCTGACCAAATCATCGGCTATCTGTATGCAGGAAAAAACCGAAATTAACCAGATAGCTGATCTGGTGAAACTGCAATTGCAGTTACGTCCCGAACTGATGCGTTACAACGCTGCTGGGGTGGTTCGCGAAATCATGGTCGCGAACTTCCCATGCATTTAAATGTTCAGTCTTAGTTAAGCAAAAGCTTTTTTGCTTCTTTCAAAATCTTCAAAGCTTCGTCTTCTTTGCCTTCTTTGAATAAGCGTTCGCCTTCTTCACGCATGGCTTTGGCTTTTTCCAGATCTGCACCCGTCTTGGTGGTCTTGCCAAAAGCGTTGTCCACGTATTTCATTTCACAAGGCACAGGGCCTGGGCAATGGGCAAACGCCAAAGAGTTCATGGACAACAACAAGATCAAACATAATCGCTTCATCATTTCCTCGCTAAATCGGTGATAGATTGATTTCAGTTTAGAACAACTCCATTTACTCAGGCTTACACCGCCCCAACCAAGGTCTTTGCCATGCTGGTCAAACAAATTTGGACTGCCAACGCCTACCGCAACTTCAACTACCTTGTGGCTTGTCCGCAAACCGGTGAGGCCTTGGCCATAGACCCTTTGGACAGCGCCAAATGCTTGCAAGCGGCCAAAGACGAGGGCTGGCACATCACCCAAATTTTGAACACCCATGAGCACCATGACCACATAGGCGGCAACCAAGCGGTGGTTGACGCCACGGGTGCCAAAGTGCTGGCGCACGCCAAAGCAGCGGGAGCAATTCCGGGCGTTTTTCGTGGCTTGCTGGCGGGCGACATCATCAAAGTGGGTAAAACCGTGGAGCTCGAAGCCTTGGACACACCCGGCCACACCTA
>CANLWQ010000048.1 GCA_947494405.1 Comamonadaceae bacterium
CATGCAAGCGGCCAAAGTGCGTGAACTGATTGTGTATTTGGAATTGCATATCGAACTGGTTGCTCGAGAGTTGTACGGCCAAGCTTTCTTTGGCGGGCAAGCCAGCGACGGTACGAAAGAGCGTGTTCGTAAAAACTTAAGCAAAGGCGTTGCTGCTTTTGCCAAGTTCGCCAAATTTTCACCCTATGTTGGCGGTGAAAACTTGAGCTTGGCTGATTGTGCAGCCGCGTTTCATTTGCCCATTGCGGTTAATGCTTGTAAGTTGGTTCTGGGTGAAGACTTGCTGGCCGATTTACCTGTGAAGGTTTATGGCCAAAAATTGGCCGAAAACCCCCATATGCAAAAAGTGCTGGCTGATCGCAAAGAAAATGCGCTTTTAATGGCCAGCCTAGCGCCCAAGAAAACCTGAAGGACTTAACGCTGCGCTTTGCTGGCTTCTAAATGCACCAAGCGGTCTAGCTCTGCGCAAACATCAGCCATGCGGCCCGACATGACCATGCGACCTGCGCCATTTGAGGAGTTTGCGCCGTCTTCAGCAATACGAACTACTCGCAATGGCTTTGTGGGTGCTGTAGGCAAGTGTGGGACAGTCATGTGTGGGTCATTAGCTGGCCAAAACGCTTTGTAGGCGGCATCTATGCGCTGAAACAATTGGTGTGAGGTGATGAGTGCGAGATTCATGGTTTGCTCCAAATGGGTTTAGAACTGGTGGCGGATGAGGCCCACTGCCAAGCCTTCGATGTGAAAAGAGTCGCTTGGGTTGACGTGGATGGTGGAGAAATCGGGATTTTCGGGGTGAAGGTGGATACCTGAGGTGTTTTTTTCAAAGCGCTTGACCGTGACTTCTTCGCCTAAGCGAGCCACGATGATTTGGCCGTTGCGCGCATCGGAGGTTGACTTCACCGCCAATAAATCGCCATCCATAATGCCTATGTCGCGCATGGACA
This sequence comes from Comamonadaceae bacterium, assembly GCA_947494405.1. GTDB lineage: Bacteria > Pseudomonadota > Gammaproteobacteria > Burkholderiales > Burkholderiaceae_C > Limnohabitans. Next base: position 948 of record CANLWQ010000048.1, read on the forward strand.
GGCCGCGAACCTTGAGCAAATAGTCGGGTGTTTGGGAGAAGATTGAACTTTGAACAGCGTAACTTTGCTCTATGTGTTCTTGCGCCAAGATGGGCGAGCCAGCTGCTACCCGGCCAACCAAAGGCAACACCAATTGACCTAAACCGGGCAGAGACAAGGAATAGGGGTTGCGTGAAGCGACGATTGGGTTGGCATAGTCTGGGCTTTTAAGTCGAATGCCGCGGGAGGTTCCGCTGACAAGTTGTATATAGCCTTTACGAGCCAAGGCTTGCAAATGTTCTTCAGCTGCATTGGCCGACTTAAAGCCCAGCTCTTTGGCGATTTCAGCGCGTGTGGGTGGCGCTCCGGTTTGGCGAATGGCTGTTTCGATCAAAGTGAGAATTTGCTGCTGTCTGGCGGTAAGCTTGTTTTGTTCCATGAGGTGCTCCTTGTTGTCGGTGAAAATGGACTGACCAATTTGCTTTGAAAACACTGTTTGGATATCCAGTAGCTGTATTTTTAACCAGTTTTAAACTTTCTACAAGCCCATGACCTCAAAAAAACTTCAAAACATCACTGTTTTAGGCATGGGGGGCACGATTGCTGGGTTGGCTGGCGACCCAAATAACCCCAAAGAATATATAGCTGGCGAGTTAGGGGTTGCTGACTTAATCAAAGATTTAAGCCATGTGAATGAATTGAAGTTGGATATATTGAATGTGGCGCAAATCAACAGCAAGGACATGCAGGTCGGCCACTGGCAGGCCTTGCTGTCTTCGGTTCAGGCCGCTATGGGCCAGGCACATACCCATGCGGTTGTCATCACCCACGGCACAGACACCTTAGAAGAAACCGCTTATTTACTTCAAGCCATGGGGCCTTGGCCCAAACCTTTGGTGTTGACCTGCGCCATGTTGCCGGCCAATGCGCCACATGCAGATGGCCCTGGCAACCTCAAAGACGCCCTGAATTGGGCATCACAAGCTCATCATGAAGGTGTTTTTGTGGTTTGCGCTGGCAAAGTTCATGCGTCTCAAGATGTACAAAAAATCACCACCGAAAGTGTCGATGCGTTCACCAGCGGTCCTGAAGGGTGTTGGGCCACTTGGGTTGACGGCCAGTGGAATATCCAATCCAAAAGTATGTCGCCTACCCAATTACAGCCTCGTCCCAGTTTGGCTTACGCCTTGGCAGCTAAGCATTGGCCCCGAGTGGAAATAGTCACCAACCATGCTTTGAATGACGGCGCCGTGGTCAGGGGCTTGCTGGCAAGCAGTGACTCTGAGGAGACCCCGCTCGCCGGCATCGTGCTGGCAGGTACAGGCATGGGAACAGCCAGTCAGGCCTTAGAGCAAGCTTTGCAAAAAGCAGTTAATTCAGGCGTACGGGTGTGGCTGAGCAGTCGTTGCATTTTTGGCCTTGCCCATGCACAAGCCAACACCCACTGGGGAGAAATTACTTTGTTGAGTGCAGCCAAAGCCAGAACGGCTTTGTGCTTAAGGCTATTAGCTGAAAAAGAGCATCAATCCTGAAGTGCCTTGAAAGCGCGGGCGGTGATGTCTTCAACACTGCCTTGGCCGCTGATGGCGCGGTAGCGGGGAGCCAAAGCGGGTTCTCTCTCGGACCAAGACGAATAGTATTCAACCAAGGGCCGGGTTTGTGCGCTGTAAACCTCTAGACGCTTTTTGACCGTGTCTTCTTTGTCGTCATCGCGTTGAATCAAGGCTTCGCCGCTGACGTCGTCAACGCCTTCAACCTTTGGCGGGTTGAAGCGGACATGGTAGGTACGGCCACTGGCCACATGCACACGGCGACCACTCATGCGCTCGATGATGGCTTCAAACGGGACATCAATTTCAAGAACGCAATCGAGTTTCACGCCAGCTTGCTTCATGGCATCGGCTTGGGGAATGGTGCGGGGGAATCCATCAAACAAAAAACCTTTGGCGCAGTCAGGCTGGGCAATGCGTTCTTTGACCAAGCCAATGATGATGTCGTCACCCACCAAGCCGCCCGCATCCATCACTTTTTTAGCGGCCAAGCCCATTTCAGTGCCCGCCTTGACAGCGGCACGCAGCATGTCACCGGTGGAAATTTGGGGAATGGCATAGTGTTGGCAAATGAAAGAGGCTTGTGTGCCTTTGCCAGCACCTGGTGCGCCTAACAGAATCAGTCTCATTGTCGTCCTTACTTTTTTCTTTGTCACTGTCTTGGCAGCGTGCTTTAACCTTAGCCAAGAATAACACGCAGAGCTATCCCCAGGCTGTCACTTCGATGGGCTCAGCATCCGGCGAACGCGTTCTAAATCGTCAGGGGTATCCACACCTGCAGCACTGGGCATAGCCGAAATATGGACAGCAATCGGGTAACCATGCCACAACACCCGCAATTGCTCCAAGGCCTCGGCTTTTTCTGCAGGCGAGGGAGCAAGCGTGGGGTAAATTTTGAGAAACTCGCAGCGGTAGGCGTACAAGCCCACATGGCGGTAAACAGGGTAGGGCGGCAATTGGTGGGCCACGCCGTCGCGAAAATAGGGAATACTGGCGCGACTGAAGTACATGGCTTGAGACTGCGCGTTTAACACCACTTTCACGCAATGCGGACTTTGCCACTCTTCAAGGGTGTTGATAGGGTCTGCCAAGGTGCTGACGGCACAAGTGGGATGGTCATGAAGCAGTTGCGCCACGGCATTGATGTTGTGGGGCTCTATCAGCGGCTCATCACCCTGCACATTCACCACAATGGTGTCATTGGGCAAACCCAACAGTCGAGCAGCTTCTGCCAAGCGATCGCTGCCGCTGGGGTGATCTGCACGGGTCAGAATGGACTGAATACCAAACTGTTCGCACACCTGCATGATTTCAGCGCTGTCGGTGGCCACCACGGTTTGGCTGGCTTGGGAGAGGTGCGCGCGTTGCGCCACCCTCACCACCATGGGAATACCGGCCAAATCGAGCAGCGGTTTACCCGGTAAGCGGCTGGCCGAAAGCCTGGCTGGAATCAACACCACAAACTTCATGGGGTTCAATCAGCGCTCAAGCTCTGTGTCGTTGAGAGTTCTTGCTTCCATTTCCAGCAACACAGGAATACCGTCTCGTATAGGGTAAGCCAGTCGGGCGCTGCGAGAGATCAATTCAGATTTCTCACGGTCGTATTCAAGGCTGCCTTTTGTCACGGGGCAGACCAACAATTCAAGCAGTTTGGTGTCCATGGGCCAATGATAGTCTGTGCAAATGCGGCATCAACTCTTCCCAAAAAACGGCTGGCAAATCGCATTGCAAGGGCACGGCCCAAACTTCTGGGTGCTGGGGCCACAATTTCACCGCATCTTTTTCCGTACAGAACACATTGTTCGCAGAGTGCGGCTGCCAATACCCAAGGGAGTCATGATCGGGGAAAGCCTGGGTATGAGCCAGCAAAAGACCTGTTTGCCTCAAAGCAGAAAAAAACAATTCGGGCTGGGCAATGGCTGCCAAAGCGTCCACAGTTTGATGCTGCCAAGTGTGCAAAGCGCGTTGCTCGCCCAGGCCATTCACTGCGTAACCAGCCAGTTGTCGATGAGCCGCGAGACTGCCTTCCAAGGGTTTGCTTCCAGTGTGAACCGTCATTTGAACAACGCCTTCACTTAATTGCCTAGGCCAGCTCTCACGCAAAGGACCAGCGGGCAGCAAATACCCATTGCCCAAACCTCGGTCATCAAAAATACAAAGCGCGATATCGTGGTGCAGGGCGAGGTGCTGCAGACCATCGTCGCTGATGATGAGCTGTGTTTGCGGGTAGGTTTGCATCAATTGCAAAGCAGCTTGTGCGCGCCGCTTGCCGATAAATACAGGCAGACCCAGACGGTGCTTCAACAGCAAAGCTTCGTCACCAACTTCTCGCGCCAGACTTTGCTGCGTCACCTCGGTGCAGTCAGCATGATGGCCACCATAGCCACGTGCGATGACGCCCACCCGCCAGCCCATTTGTGTCAGTCGTTGCGCAAGGTGAATGACGACAGGGGTTTTGCCTGTGCCGCCAACCATCACATTGCCCACCACGATCACAGGAACGGGTAGCTTGACGGTGGATTTCCAACCCCATTGATAGGCTAGTTTGACTAACCCAATGTAAGCGTGGCTTAAAAGCGTGAAGGGTAGCAAGCACCAAGCGACAGGCCCAGATTTGCGCCAAGCGTCTAACAAAAAATCGCTGAGCCTGGTGGGCATCGCAGATCAGGGCAGAGCGGTCGCTTGAGAGCGGCTTTGGGCGGTGAAAGTGACTTGCTGAAGGCCTGCGTTTTGTGCAGCTTCAAGGACTTGCATCACCGATTGGTGACTGGCGCGAGCGTCAGCGCTGATGACCACCAAAGGGTTGGCCGATTCCTTGGCGGCGCTTGCTAAAGCCGCTCCAATGGCTTGAATATCTGCCCCATCGACAGCCTTTTTTTGCACACTGTAGCGCCCGTCACTGCTTATAGACACCCTAATTTCATTGGGTTTTTCTTGAAGCTCGGCGGAGTCGGCATTGGGCAATTTAAGGTCAAGCTGGGTCAGCCGGCCATAAGTGGTCGAGAGCATTAAAAAAATAAGAACCACCAGCAAAACATCAATGAATGGAATCAGATTGATTTCCGGTTCACTGGAGCGAGGGCGACCAAACTTCATGGTTTAGGAGTGCCTGAGCGCTGGGTAAAGAAATGGTGAACCATACGCTCGGCAGCGATTTCCAACTCGACCACAAAATTGTCTACCCGTGAGCGCAAATACCGCCATGCCACCAAACTGGGTATGGCAATGATCAGCCCAAAAGCAGTGTTGTACAAAGCCACAGAAATGCCATGCGCGAGTTGCGCGGGATTACCTGAACCAGGGGTTTGGGAGCCAAAAATCTCTATCATGCCGACAACTGTGCCAAACAGGCCCAGCAGTGGAGCCGCCGAGGCAATCGACCCCAAGGTATTTAAATAACGCTCGAGTTTGGCAGCCACCCGCCGCCCACTGGCTTGCATTTCGCTCACAAACTCTTCTTTGGTACACATAGGTTTGGCTTGTAACAAAAGCAAACCCGAGCTGATGACCTCACCCAAAGCAGAGCTTGATTGGATATGACCTATAGATTCAGAGCGGGGCAAGCCATTGCTGGAAAAGGCCAGCACATCTTTGAGCAAGGTAGGAGGCAAAACCACGCTGCCTCTTAAGTTGTAAAAGCGCTCAATGATCAAAGCCAAAGCAAGCACAGAGCAAAGCAAAAGCGGCCAAATAGGCCAGCCGGCGGCTTGTATGATCCCAAACAAAAGCATCTCCCTTAATGAGGTTCAGCAATTATCACCCAGCTTTTTGGCTTTACTGCATCTATCTATGTCACTCGAGAATCTCCCCGCTCAGGTTTGGACAGTCAGCGCTTTGAACAAAGCGATTGCTGATTCGCTTAAAGCGAGGTTCAGCATGGTCACTGTTCAGGCCGAGCTTTCAGGATTTACCAGGGCCAGCAGCGGGCATTGCTATTTCAATTTGAAAGACAGCGGCGCGCAGATTCGCTGCGCCTTGTTTCGCCGCACTGCGGAGCAATTGAATTTTGTGCCCCGCGATGGGCAGTTGGTGCAGGCGCAGGCGCGTGTTGCAGTGTATGAGCCCAGAGGTGAAATGCAACTGGTGGTGGAGGCGCTGCGACCTGCAGGACTTGGCCAACTCCACGAAGCCTTTTTGCAACTCAAAGCCAAGTTAGAGGCCCAAGGTTTATTTGCGCAAGACCGCAAACGCGTGGTCCCCATGTACCCTCGCGCCATTGGTGTGGTGACTTCTTTGGCTGCGGCAGCCTTGCATGATGTGGTCACAGCATTGAAGCGTCGCGTGCCGCACATTCCTGTGGTTATTTCGCCCAGCCCCGTTCAAGGGGCGGATGCGCCTCAGCAATTGGTCAGTGCGCTGCAAGCCTTGTCTAGCAGGCCTGAGATAGAAGTTATTTTGTTGGTCAGAGGTGGGGGCTCTTTAGAGGATTTATGGGCCTTCAATGACGAGCAACTGGCCCATGCCATTGTCAACAGCGCCGTTCCTGTGATTTCAGGTGTGGGTCACGAAACCGACTTCACGATTGCCGATTTTTGTGCCGATTTACGCGCACCCACACCCACAGCTGCGGCTGAGTTGTGCGCTGTTTCTAAAGAGACTTTGTGGCTGGATTTACAAGCCACCCAATCCCTTTTGTCCAGCCAACTGGCTCAAGCCATGGATGGGCGAGAGCAGCGTCTTGATCGCCTGCAAGCTGTGTTGGCCCGCCCGTCCACATGGGCTAATAAACAGCAGCACAGCGTAGCTATGTGTTCATCTCGTTTGGCTCGAGCTGCTCAGCAAATCCTCAATCGCCAAGCCATGGCGCTTCAACCTGCAGGGCTGAGGCTGCAGCGGGCCGTTGAAGACACGCCCAAGGCGCATGAGCTGCGTTTGTCGCGTGCGGCCTTGCTGCTGCGGTCTTTGGACCCCGCTTTGGTTTTGCAGCGAGGCTTTGCTTGGTTAGAAAACGCCCAAGGTCAGGCCGTTACCTCGGTGGAAGAATTGCAAGTGGGTGAGAACATTCAGGCGCGCCTTGCTGATGGCTTGGCCGATATGCAAGTTTTAAATACGCGCAGCAATCAACAGTAACCGGTTTATTTACCCGAAAAAATCTGTGATTTAAGTTTGTAACCCTTGCCTATTTTCTTTTTGGCAAACCAGCCTTGGTTCATCTCCAGCACGTAGCGCACAGGTTTTTCAGAGCAATGGGAATCAGTGCTTTGAGGCTGCATATCCACCAAGTTAACAATTCCTCCATCGTCATCTAGAAACGCTGCGCTCAGCGGAAGCAGGGTGTTTTTCATCCAAAAACATTGTTTTTGTGGCTCTTCAAAGATAAACAGCATGCCTTCATGTGTAGGCATGTCTTTGCGAAACATCAGGCCGATTTGCCTTTGTTGGGGGGTGTTGGCAATTTGCGCGTCTATTTGAAACATGCCCGCGTGTATCACTGCGCGTTGCAAGTTCGTTTGGGGGTCTTGTGCTGCTAAGGGCGTCAAGGATATCAGCGCCCCCAAAGCCATAACGCAGGCAAACAAAGCACGCAGCTGCGTCAAGATGTTTTGCTTAAGTGGGTTCATAGTTGGCTTGGTTAGAATGATTTAGAGTTTTAACGGGTGTCCCGCGACTTGTGTCAAAAGCTAAGTCGTCCATTTTCTGGAGATTGTTTTGTATCAGCATATCAAGCTGCCCGCCAAGGGCGAAAAAATCGTTGTCAACAAGGATATGTCTTTGACTGTTCCTTTGCAACCCATCATCCCTTTTATTGAAGGCGACGGTACGGGTTTTGACATCACACCTGTCATGATCAAAGTGGTTGATGCCGCAGTTGCCAAAGCCTATGGTGGCAAGCGCCAAATTCATTGGATGGAGGTCTACGCAGGCGAAAAATCCACCCAAATTTATGGCCCCGATGTGTGGTTGCCTGAAGAAACCTTGGCGGTATTGAAAGAATATGTGGTCTCCATCAAAGGCCCGTTAACCACGCCTGTGGGTGGCGGCATTCGCTCTTTGAATGTGGCTTTGCGCCAAGAACTCGACCTTTACGTTTGTTTGCGCCCCGTTCAATATTTCAAAGGCGTGCCTTCACCCTTGAAAGAGCCGGAGAAGACCCACATGGTGATCTTCCGCGAGAACTCGGAAGACATATACGCTGGCATCGAATATGAAGCCGAAAGCGATAAAGCCAAAAAGCTGATCAAGTTCTTGATCGATGAAATGGGCGTGACAAAAATCCGTTTCCCCAATACCTCTGGTATCGGCATCAAACCGGTTTCTCGCGAGGGAACTGAGCGCTTGGTACGAAAAGCGATTCAGTACGCGATTGACAACGACAAGCCCAATGTGACCATTGTTCACAAAGGCAACATCATGAAATACACAGAGGGTGGTTTCCGTGACTGGTCTTATGCATTGGCGCAAAAAGAGTTTGGCGCAGAGTTGATTGACGGCGGTCCTTGGTGCAAATTTAAAAACCCCAAAACCGGCAAAGAAATCATTGTCAAAGACAGTATTGCTGACGCTTTTTTACAGCAAATTTTGTTGCGTCCTGCGGAGTACAGCGTGATTGCCACCCTCAACCTCAATGGCGACTACATTTCCGACGCATTGGCCGCGCAAGTCGGTGGCATTGGCATAGCCCCAGGCGCGAATTTGTCTGACTCGGTGGCTTGTTTTGAAGCTACACACGGAACTGCGCCTAAATATGCAGGCAAAGACTATGTGAATCCAGGGTCCCTCATATTGTCAGCAGAAATGATGCTGCGTCACATGGGTTGGACGGAAGCAGCAGACCTGATCATTGCTTCTATGGAGAAATCCATTCAGAGCAAAAAAGTGACTTATGACTTTGCCCGTTTGATGGAGGGTGCTACCCAAGTCAGTTGCTCTGGTTTTGGTGAGGTGATGATCGAGCACATGTGATGGGCTTTTGGGGTTACCCCATTGGGTTTCCCCAAACACGTCAGAGGTTTTGACTGCCCAAATTGGCTCTGAATTGCGGGGTTCGCAATCTTGAGCTTCTTACATTTCCACTTGGCACAACTGCGTTGTCGGGACTGGCCGGTGCAGCAATGACTTTGATATTTTGAGCCATCCAACCCCTGGGGCCTTCAATCAGTTCATACATAACGCTGGCACCTTGTTGCAAGGTTTTAAAGCCTGTCATATCGACTTGGCTGAAATGCGCAAAAACATCTTGATCAATTTCTGCCGATTCAATGAAACCAAACCCCTTGTGGTTGTTAAACCATTTAACGATGCCAAACGACATAAACACTCCCTTTGTTTTATAAAATACTTATTTTTAACTAAAAATGAATACTAAATGATTTAAATACAGTTCAAATTTTTTGTAAAGTGGGTTTTCATTTTTTTTCCAGCGAATTTCTGGACAATTTTTCAATTTTCTCAAGGGATGGATCAGCATCGATAGAATGCAGATATGGCAACCACCCCCTCCAACCCTGTTATTGCGCCCGTACGCACGGGGGATTCCGACTCTGTAGTGCTGGAGCGGCGAACCCAAAAAACCCAGCCTCCGCAGATGTACCAAGTCGTCATGCTCAACGATGATTTCACTCCCATGGAGTTTGTGGTCATGGTTTTGCAAGAGTTTTTTGGTAAAGACCGTGAAGCGGCTACCCAAATCATGCTGAAAATCCATTTGGATGGCAAAGGGGTATGCGGCGTTTACACCCGCGATGTTGCAACCAGCAAGGTCGATCAGGTTCAAGATGCAGCCCATCAAGCGGGTCACCCTTTACAAGCTGTGGTTGAACCCGTTGAATAATCGACTATCGTTTCCATATACAGTTAAACCTACAGAGACCGCCACAAGGAAATTTCCATGATTGCCCAAGAACTTGAAGTCAGCTTACACATGGCCTTTGTTGAGGCTAGACAGCAAAGGCATGAGTTCATCACCGTCGAGCACTTGCTGCTGGC
>CANLWQ010000049.1 GCA_947494405.1 Comamonadaceae bacterium
AAAGACTTTGATGTGGCCACCAACGCCACGCCTGAAGAGGTGAAAGCCTGTTTTCGACGGGCTTTCATCATTGGGCGGCGTTTTCGCATCGTCCATGTGGTGTACGGACGAGGCCGTGAACACGAGGTTATCGAGGTCTCCACCTTCCGTGCTTACCTTGACAGCAACGACGCCGAGCAAGTCAGTGGCAATGAGCGCACCAGCAAAAAAGCCCTGTCCAACATGACCCACGCGGTGGACGCCAGCGGCAGGGTTTTGCGCGACAACGTGTGGGGTCCGCAAGAAGAAGATGCAGCGCGGCGCGACTTCACCGTGAATGCCATGTACTACGACCCCCTCACGGGCGACGTTATCGACTACCACCATGGTTTGGAAGACGCCAAAAAACGCGTGCTGCGCATGATTGGCGAGCCTGCCACTCGCTACCGTGAGGACCCGGTTCGCATCATTCGCGCCGTGCGCTTTGCCGCCAAATTGAACCATCTCGGCTTCAAGCTCGAACCCAGAACCGCCAAGCCCTTGAAAGCGTCGGTGGCGTTGTTGGCCGATGTGCCGCAAAGCCGTTTGTTCGATGAAATGCTCAAACTTTTACAAACCGGCCACGCTTTGGCCAGTATCGAGCAGTTGAAGACCTTGGGCATGGCCAAAGGTATTTATCCGCTGCTGGATGTGGTGGTCGAGCGGGTAGATTCTGATTTTGTGAACGCCGCCTTGCAAGACACCGACCGGCGCGTGGGCGAGGGCAAGCCGGTTGCGCCCAGTTTTTTGCTCAGCTGTGTGTTGTGGGCCGATGTGCGCGAGGGCTGGCAAGTGCGCGCCAACGACATGCCCACTTTTCCCGCTTTGCAAGAAGCGATTGAAGATGTGTTCAATGCCCGCATTGGCGACGTCTCAGGACGGGGCAAGTTGGCGGGTGATATGCGAGAAATTTGGACCATGCAACCGCGCTTTGATAAGCGCAGTGGCAGCGCCCCTTTTGGTTTGATCGATCAGGCGCGTTTTCGTGCCGGTTTTGACTTCATGCGTTTGCGCGCCGAAGTGGGTGAGGTCGAGGAAGAACTGGCCGATTGGTGGGAAACCTTCAGCACCGCCAATGAAGACACCCGCACGGACATGTTGCAAGCAGTCAAACCCGCAGCACGCGCTGTGCGGGCGGACGGCACGCCCGTCGCCCGTAAACGCCCGCGTCGTCGCCGCAAGCCCGCAGGCAACCCTTCAGCCACTGGTGACAACAACGAAGCGTGAACCGGTCAGTGCCTACGTGGCATTGGGTGCCAACCTAGGCGACGCGGCATTGTCTGTGCGGCAAGCTTTGCTGGCGATCGCCGCTTTGCCGCATACCCACATTCAACAGGCTTCACCCTTGCTCAGCAGCGCCCCTGTCGACGCCGATGGGCCTGTGTATGTCAACGCGGTGGCGCATATTCAAACTGGTTTGAATGCTGTTGAGTTGTTGCAGGCTTTGCAGCATCTTGAAAACGCAGCGGGGCGCACCCGCCAGTACCACCATGCGCCGCGCACCCTCGATTTGGATGTGCTTTTTTATGGGGATGCGGAGATGCAAAGTGCCTATTTGATGCTGCCGCATCCGCGCTGGCAGGAACGCGCTTTTGTGTTGTTGCCCCTGCAAGTGGTCTGCCCTGACAAAGTCACCGAACAAATGCTGCAAGCGGTTGCCGATCAGCCTGTCAGTTGGCTGTATTCCTAGCGTTTTACTGAGAAATTTTTCGCGCTTCTTCGATTTGTGTCTCGAAATAGCGCTGAAAACCGTAGGCCAAGGTCGATAGCAAGGCGGTGGTCCCTACCAGCAGCGACAACACCAAAGCGCCTACGGTCAGCCAGTTGGTGGCACCTGCTGTCGACTCGGCATCCGCCTCGGGGTTGAAGAGGCTGTTCCATCGCTCAGTCGACATCAAGCCCCAGTAAATGGCATTGAGAGCCGTGCCAGCAATCGTCATACCCAAAAGTGGCAACAACAACCAGCTCAAAGGATCATCCACACCAAAATCTCGGACGCGCGAAAAACCGTACAAGCCCAGCAAGCTAGGCAACGGCAACAGCCAAGCCAGTCCATCGCCTTTGCCAAACATATAAAAACGGTGCAAGCCCAATGGCCCACCGATAAAGCTCAACCAAGTAGCCAATGTTTTATTTTTCATTCGGTGGATTATCGGTTTGGCAGCGAGAGCTCGCTGGCGGGGCTGGAATCTCCCGCCCCCAAGGCTTTTTGCATGAACACGGTGTCCAGCCAACGATCGTGCTTCCAGCCGCTGGCTTTCAATATGCCGGTGTGCGTAAAGCCCAAGCTGCGGTGCAGCCCAATTGAGCCAGCATTGGCCGAGTCGCCAATGACTGCCAGCATTTGACGGATACCCAGTGCCTCGCATTGGCGCATGAGTTCACACAACAAAGCGCGGCCTAAACCTTGGCCCGCATGCTCGGCATGGATGTAAACCGAGTCTTCGGCCACGAACCTGAAGGCTGGACGGGGTCTGAAGTTGCCCGCGTAGGCAAAGCCCAGCACCTCTGCCCCACGACTGGCCACCAAAAAAGGCAAGCCTTTGGCCAGTACATCCGTGCGTCTGCGGCTCATCTCGGCAAGGTCGGGGGGCTCCAATTCAAAGCTGCCTGTTCCATGCTTGACATGGTGGGCGTATATGCAGCTGATGCTTGCTAAATCGGCGTCTGAGCTTGGGCGTATGAGCAGGGCAGGGAGGTGCATGGCTTGTCAGTCTATAATGGCAGGCTTTTCAACGAGCGCTGGCCGGGTGGCCATGTTGCGTGTCTCATCGTTGAATCAAAGTCTGCACCCAAGGATAAACCATGGTCGTCATCCGACTTTCACGCGGCGGCGCAAAAGCCCGCCCTTTTTTCAATATTGTTGTGGCTGACAAGCGCGTTCGCCGCGATGGACGTTTCATTGAGCGCATTGGGTTTTACAACCCTATCGCTGCCGGCGGTGAGGAAGGCTTGCGCATCGCCCAAGACCGACTAAGTTACTGGGTTGGCGTGGGCGCACAAACCTCGCCCACCGTGGACCGCCTCATTAAACAAGCCGGCAAAGTCGCCGCTTAAAGTCAGTTAAAAACCCATGCAGCCTGCTTGGGAGCCTGCTGAGTTACCAGCGGATGCTGTTGAAGTGGGGCGCGTATTGGATGCTTGGGGCCTCAAAGGCTGGCTGAAAATCCTCCCCCACAGCGCCTCTCCCGAGGCGCTGTTTTCATCTAAGCGCTGGTTTTTGCAGCCTAACGAACGTGGCGCTTCGCCTTTTAGCGGCACGGTTGTGGTGAAAGTACGCGAGGCCAAAGAACACTCTGACAGCGTAGTCGCTTGTTTGCACGAGTTGGACGATCGCGACATCGCCCAAAGCCTCAAAGGTGCGCGCATATGTGTTCCGCGCTCGAGTTTTCCCACCCCTGCCAGCGACGAATACTATTGGGTCGACCTCATTGGTTTACAGGTACGCAACCGTGAAGGCATAGACTTGGGTGAAGTCACCGAGTTGCTGTCAACAGGGCCACAAACGGTTTTGGTGTTGCGCGACGCGGTAACCGACGCTGAAGGTAAACCCGTCGAGCGCATGATTCCTTTTGTCGCCGCCTACATCGATCAGGTCGATACCCAAGCCCGCCTGATCTTGGTGGACTGGCAAGCCGATTACTGAGGCTGGCTCTTACCGCATACTGCAACCCATGCGTGTAGACATCATCACTTTGTTTCCGGAGCTCTTTCCCGCTTTCTTGCTAGCGGGCGTGACGCGTCGCGCATTTGAGAGCGGTCAATTAAAGGTTAAGACTTGGAACCCACGCGAGTACGCCGTTGGCAATTACAAACGTGTTGACGACCGATCCTTTGGCGGCGGCCCTGGCATGGTCATGCTGGCCGAACCGCTGGCCGCTTGCTTGCAAGCCGTTCGCGCCGAAAGCGGCTTAGACAGAGCCCAAGCGCCGCTGGTGTATTTTTCACCGGTGGGTCAGGTGTTGACCCAAAGCTTGGTCGAGAGCAGCGGGCAAACACCTGGCGTGGTGCTGCTGTGTGGGCGCTACGAGGGCATAGATCAGCGCTTTATTGAGACCTGTGTGGACCAGCAAATCAGTTTGGGCGATTTTGTTCTCTCGGGTGGTGAGATCGCTGCCTTGGCTTGGCTGGACGCATTGGCAAGACTGCAACCGGGGGTATTGAATGATGAACAAAGCCATTTGCAAGACAGTTTCACCGCCGCATTGAGTGGTTTGTTGGATTGCCCGCACTACACCCGCCCCGAGGTTTGGCAAGACCTTGCCGTGCCGGCGGCCTTGCTCTCGGGTCACCATGCGCAGATTGCCACTTGGCGTCGACAGCAAAGCCTGGCGCTGACACGCCAAGCTCGCCCCGATTTGCTTGAAAAAGCCCGCGAATCTGGACTTTTGACCCCAGCTGACGAGCAACTGTTGGCTAAATCCGGCAAGCCCTAATTAGCCAGCTATAATGTTTGGCTCTCGATCCTCTGGATGGCCGCCTCGTGTTTCAAACACCATAGGCCTTTTGTGTAGCGCATCCACGATCATTTTGAGGACAGCATGAATCTCATCCAAACTCTGGAACAAGAAGAAATCGCCCGCATGGGTAAAAAAATCCCGGTCTTCGCTCCTGGCGACACCGTGGTGGTCAGTGTCAACGTGGTAGAGGGAACTCGAAAGCGTGTACAGGCTTTCGAAGGCGTGGTGATTGCCAAACGCAACCGCGGCATCAACTCCAACTTTATCGTTCGCAAAATGTCCAGCGGCGAAGGCGTTGAGCGTACCTTCCAAACTTACAGCCCTTTGATTGCCGCTGTTGAAGTCAAACGCCGTGGCGATGTTCGCCGCGCCAAGTTGTATTATTTGCGCGACCGCAGCGGAAAATCTGCGCGTATCAAAGAAAAACTCACAGCCAAAGCCACACCAGCGGCAGCAGCCAAGTAAGACCCGGTCTCAAGTCTTGCCATCAAACCGCCCCAGCCAACGCTGTGGCGGTTTTTTTCTGACCCACACACATCCAACTTTGTTTACTTTTTCCCAAATTCCTAATTTCTCTGCTGAGACTTCAGAAGTCTTGGGCCGAGACGGGCATTTGCCCAAGGTGGCTGCCCACCGGCTGGAACCCACGGGTTTGCGCCAACACTTTGCCAACCCACCCCTGTGGCAACCCGAGGTCTCGCGAGAACCGCCTTTGACCCCCAAGCCACCGGTGGCCGCCTCGGTGTTGGTTGGTGTGGTGATGCGACCCCTACCCACCATCTTGTTGACCCTCAGGACCGCACACCTGTCGACACATTCCGGTCAAATTGCCTTGCCTGGGGGAAGACAAGACCCGGAAGATGCAGACGCGGTGGCAGCTGCCTTGCGCGAATCTCACGAAGAGGTGGGACTTGACCCCGCGCATGCTGAAGTCTTGGGGGAGTTGCCCATCTATGTCACGGGTACAGGTTTCAAGGTGACACCGGTGGTGGCACTGCTCGACCCCGCCATGCGTTTGAGCGCCAACCCCCACGAGGTTGCTCTGGTGTTTGAAGTGCCTCTGGCCCATGTGATGGACCCCGCCAACCATTGCCGTCATGCGGTGCTTTGGTCTGGGCAGAGGCGCGAATGGTTTTCTATGCCCTACCAAGATGGCGAGCAAAAACGCTTTATCTGGGGTGTCACCGCAGGCATTTTGCGTAATCTTTACTGTTTTTTAAGCACAGACCCTCATTAGCTTGGGCTTAAGCACTGCGGCTTGACTATCATGTGGGTATGAGTTTTTTCGCACTTTTATTTGCTTTCCTGCTTGAGCAAGCACGCCCTTTGAGTTTTGGCGAAGGTTTGGAGCGAGCTTGCCAAACTTGGTGCGACAAGGTGCGTCAATCGCTTGATACAGGGGATTCGCGCCATGCATGGACGGCTTGGGCAGTGGCCATAGGCGTGCCTTGTGTTTTGGTGGTGGCGCTTCATTTACTGTTGGCGTGGTATTTGGGTTGGATTTTTGCCATGTTGTGGAGCGTGGCAGTTTTGTATGCCACCTTGGGGTTTCGCCATTTCAGCCACCACTTCACCTCTATTCGCCAAGCCTTGTCGGTGGGTGACGATCTCTTGGCCAACAGCTTGCTTTCGCAATGGTCGGGTGCCAAAGGCGAAAACCTCTCGCGCGCAGAAATCATTCGCCATGTCATCGAGTACTCAGCCATTGCTGCGCACCGCCATGTATTTGGCGTGGTGGTTTGGTTTGTTGTTTTGGCCGGTCTGGGTTTGGGGCCTGTGGGCGCGGTGATTTACCGAATGAGTGAATTTTTATCCCGTTCTTGGGAAATGAAAGACGATTTCGCAGCATCTACGCTGGGTCATAACAGCCCCGCTTTAGAGAAATGTGCAGCCAAGGCTTGGCGCAAGACCGATTGGCTGCCTGCACGATTCACCGCATTGAGTTTTGCGGTGGTTGGCAATTTTGAAGACGCGGTGCAAGCTTGGCGCAATGACGCTTTGCATTTCCCCGACTCCAATGATGGGGTGGTGTTGGCGGCCACCTCCGGCGCCATCAACGTACGCTTGGGCGGCAAGAGCTTGGGCCAAGCAGATGAAGAGCGATTGCTGAACCCTCAAGCGGTGGAGACAACCGCTGGCCGCGAGCCCGAGTTATCGCATTTACGCAGCATGGTGGGCTTGGTTTGGCGTGCCGTGGTGATGTGGATGCTGTTGCTCGCACTCTTGACTTTGGCGCGGCTGCTGGGTTGAAACCCCGGGTTCAGTAATTGACGGGCGCTGAAAGCTCTGCAAACAACTCGGTATAAATTTTGTAGCGACCCGCGTCTATTGCTTGACTTGCCAAAGCATCCCGCACACCGCAATCGGGTTCATGTACATGGCTGCAATTGTGGAACTTGCAATGATCGGCATGCGCATTGATATCTGGCATGCAAGACGCCAAACTGCTCGCAGCAATATGGTGTAAACCGAAAGCTTGGAATCCCGGCGAGTCCATCAAAGCGGTTTTTTTAGTCGCATCCATCCAATACCAAGTGGTGGATGTGGTGGTGTGTTTGCCCGACTGCAATGCTTGGGAGATGATGTTGGTTGCAGCATTGGCATTGGGCACCAATCGGTTGATGAGCGTGCTTTTGCCCGCACCCGAAGGGCCGAGTACCAAGGTGACACGCTGATCAAGCTCGCTACGCAAATCGGTTAAATCAAACGCATCATTTTTCAGGCTCAAGGGCAAAACCTTGCAACCCAGTCGCTGGTAGGCAAGAAGCTTATGCCAAGCCCGCTCGAATGCTTCTGTGAGGTCTTGCTTGTTCAGGCCAATCAAGGTGCGTATGCCTTCATGGCGTGCAGCAATCAAGGCGCGGGCTAGCTGGCTTTGTGAAAAATCGGGTTCGGCGGCCACCAACACCAACACTTGATCGATATTGGCCGCGAAAGATTTGGTGCGAATTTCATCTTGTCGATAGAAAAGGTTTTTTCGCGTGTCAACCGACTCTATGCTGCCGCCGTCTTCACTGGCCGTCCATTGCACATGGTCGCCCACAACAGCTTGGTTTTTTTTGCCTCTGGGGTGGCAAATTCTGCGCTCACCTTGGGCATCTTCAACCCACACATGACGGCCGTGACAGGCGACCACCAAGCCCCAATGGGTCATGCCGTGAGTCGGGCCAAGCGTTGCGCGGCCGGTGGGTGGGAATGGTAAAAAGCCACGTACAAGGGGTCGGGGGTCAGCGTAGACGCGTTGTCTTGGTAGAGTTTGAGCAGCGCTTGGCGCAAATCGGCGCCATTGGCATATTGGCAGGCAAACGCATCTGCTTCAAACTCATGTTGCCGAGAACGCGCAGAGTGCCAAGGCGTGGTCACAAAGGTGACCAAAGGCACAAACATCATGAACAACAACAAAGCAATCGCATCGTTGGCGCTGGCTAAATGGGGTTGAATGCCTAGGCCTTGATAAAACCAGATCTGCGTGCTGAGCCAACCCAGTCCCGCTAGACCTACCAGTGTGAACATAAAACTGTTGAACAAGGATTTGGGAATGTGTTTGAGTTTGGCATGCCCCAACTCATGTGCCAGTACAGCTTCCATTTCGTTGGCATTTAACTGCTTGAGCAGGGTGTCAAAAAACACCACGCGTTTTTGCTTACCCAAGCCTGTAAAAAACGCATTGGAGTGCGCAGAGCGACGGCTTCCATCCATCACAAAAAAACCATCGGCTTGAAAACCGGTGCGCTGCATCAAGGCCATGACACGGGTTTTGAGTGCTGCATCTTCCAAGGGTTGAAACTTATTGAAAAGCGGCATGATGACGCTGGGCGCCAACCACATGACAAACAACTGGTAAACCACCAACACACCCCAGGCAATCATCCACCACCATGCGCCACCCGATTGCATCAGGTACAGCACCAACCACAGCAGGGGCAGACCCAACACGGCACCGAGAACACTGGCTTTAAGCATATCTGTCAACCAAAGGCCCACCGTCATTCGGTTGAATCCAAACGCTTGTTCAATCTTGAAAGTTTGTATGTAGGACAAAGGCAAGCTGACCACGGCGCTGATGAGCATGAAGCTCACCACCAAACTGATTTGTTGCCACATGCCGGGACCCAGTAGTTCTAGCAACCACTGATCGAGCAAGCTCAAACCGCCCAGCAAGGTCCACATCACCAGCATGGCCGTGTCTAGCGCCATGTCCCAATGACCTAAGCGCAATTTAGCGATGGTGTAGTCAGCCGCTTTGTGGTGAGCCGCGGTGTCTATGGTGGCTGCAAAAGCTTCAGGTACTGCCGCTCGGTGTTGCGCCACATGACGCATTTGCCTGCTGGACAACCAAAATTTGAGGAGCAAGTTGAGCACCAGCAGGCTGGTGAAAACCAAGGTGAATGTGTAAGCGGTAGTCATGCAACTAGTTTAGGGGACAATGTCATGATGAATGTAACCGCTACAAATAGTACCGAGCCGCCAGAGAGTATTTTGTTGGCCAAGTCGGATGACAACCTGATTTGGCTTGACTGCGAGATGTCGGGGCTCGATCCCGAAAAAGAACGTTTGCTGGAAATTGCTTTGGTTGTGACCGGCCCACATTTAACGCCACGAAAAGAAAGCCCTGTGTGGGTTGTCCACCAATCTGATGCCGTGCTCAATGGCATGGACGCTTGGAACAAAGGCACCCACGGCAAAAGCGGATTGATCGATAAAGTCAAAGCCTCCACCTTGGATGAAGATCAAGTGCAAGAGCAACTCATCGCTTTTATCAAGCCATTTATCTCTAAAGGTATTTCGCCCATGTGCGGCAACACCATCAGCCAAGACAGACGGTTTTTGGTGAAGTACATGCCCAAGTTCGAAGCTTGGTTTCACTACCGCAATTTGGATGTCAGCACGCTCAAAGAACTTTCCAAGCGATGGAAACCCGAGGTGTATGCGGCATTTAAAAAGCGCCAAAGCCATACCGCATTGGCCGATGTGCATGAATCTATCGATGAATTAATTCATTACAGAGAACACTTTTTAAAGCTTTAAAAAAAATTTTCTCAGGGTAGACCCTAATCCGTGCGAGAATACTTCTTGTTGGGCTAGTAGCCCACTTGCTACATCTGCCTCACACCTTGGGTTCATAGAATTGAACCACACCAACATTCATTGTTGGCTTGCTTTGTTTGAAGGTTGATGTTTTTCCAACCCTTGAACGGAGCGCCCGCCGCTTAGGCAGGGCTTTATCTATGACTGAATTGAATTCCCAAGTATTGGCCGATGCTGTTGACGCAACTGAAGATTTACAACCAACCACACCGCTTGCAACGCCCAAAGAACCCGTCAAAGTAGACGGTTCTGGTTTTGTTGAAATGGGTCTGGCCCCAGAACTGTTGGCCGCACTTCGTGACTTGTCTTTTACCCAACCTACCTCGGTTCAAGTTCGTGCTATTCCATTGGCTTTGCAAGACAACGCCGACAAACCCGCTAACGATTTATTGGTCTCTAGCCAAACGGGCAGCGGCAAGACCGCAGCGTTTTTGTTGCCTGTGTTGCACACCTTGCTGCAACAACAACAGCAACAAGAAAAAGACGAAAACAAAGCGTGGGCCGAAAAAGTTGCTCAAGCTGTAGCCCGTGGTGAAGAAGCGCCCAACAAACAGCGCCGCAAAAACCCCACCGACACACGTCATGTCAAACCCGCCAACCCCGGTGCTTTGATTCTTTGCCCCACCCGCGAACTCGCTCAGCAAGTTGCCAAAGACGCCATCGATTTGGTGCGTCATTGCAAAGGATTGCGTATCGCTTGTGTGGTGGGT
>CANLWQ010000050.1 GCA_947494405.1 Comamonadaceae bacterium
GACTGCCGCGCCGCGATACACCCATCGTGGTTTATGACAACGGCGAAGGCTTGGCTTTGCAGGCGATGCCGGTGCTAGAGCGCCTTGGCTATACCCAGTTAAGCGTTTTGCAAAACGGGCTTGCGGGGTGGGCCGCAGCCGGTGGCGAGTTATTTCGAGACGTCAATGTGCCCAGCAAATCATTTGGCGAACTGGTGGAGTCGCAACGCAAAACGCCTTCTTTTTCAGCCCATGAAGTCAAAGCTTTGCTCGACAGAAAGTCCGATGTGGTGGTGCTTGATGCGCGTCGTTTTGATGAATACCAAACCATGAGCATTCCAGGCGCGATCAGCGTACCAGGGGGCGAATTGGTGCTTCGCGCACGTTCTCTCGCACCCAGTCCGACCACCCGCATCATCGTCAACTGTGCCGGTCGCACGCGCAGCATCATTGGCGCGCAGTCCCTCATCAATTCAGGCATCCCCAATCCTGTGTGTGCTTTGCGCAATGGCACCATCGGTTGGACCTTGGCTGGCCTGGACTTGGTCAAAGGTGCCAGTCAAAGCTTTGGCGATATCAGCGACAACGATCGCAGCAAAGCCGCAGCCTCTTCACTGGCTTTGTTGTTTCGCGCAGGTGTTGCTCGGGTGGACGCGCCAACCGTCAAACAGTGGTTGTCTGAAACTCATAGAAACACCTATGTCTTCGATGTACGTACCCCCGAAGAATTTGTCCAAGGCCATTGGCCAGGCGCTGTGAGCGCGCCAGGCGGCCAACTGGTGCAAGAAACCGACCACTTCATCGGTGTGCGCGGCGCAAGGGTGGTGCTGTACGACGACGACGGTGTGCGAGCCAGCATGGCTGCCTCTTGGTTAGCCCAAATGGGTTGGGATGTCTCGGTGATGAAAGACTTGCGCGCCGAAGACTTGCACAGCAAAGCCCATTTCTCTGAAGACGATCTGCCGCACACCCTCGCCCCTGTGGCCGTGGTGGACCCGCCCACACTCAAAACATGGCTGGCCAACCGCAGCAACCTGAGCATGGTGATTGATGTTGGCGACAGCGCCACCTATGTCAAACGCCATATTCCTGGTGCGTGGTGGTTGTTGCGTTCGCAACTTGCCCAAGACTTCAGCCGTGTTCACAAAGCCAATCGCTATGTACTCACCTGTGGCGACGGTCGCCTATCGCGCTATGCCGTGGCCCAACTGCAACCCTTGGTGCGTACTGGCGTGGAAGTGCTGTGGTTGCCTGGCGGCAATGCCGCTTGGCAAGCTGCGGGCTTCAGCACCCAACAGGGTGAATCGTATTTGGCAAGCCCGCGCATAGACAGATACCGTCGCCCCTACGAGGGCACGGATAACCCCGCGCTGGCCATGCAAGCCTATCTAGACTGGGAATACGGATTGGTTGAGCAATTGAAGCGCGACGGTACGCACCACTTCAAGGTTATTTGACGCCCCATGGAAACCGCTTGGGTTGCGCTGGCACTCACCCTCAAAGTTGCTGGCTGGGCAACAGCTATTAACTTGGTGTTGGGGGTTGCTGTTGGCTACGCCTTGTCGCGTTGGCGTTTTGTGGGTCGCGATGTCATAGATGCCTTGCTGACACTCCCCATGGTCTTACCACCAACTGTTTTAGGTTACTACCTGTTGGTTGTGCTGGGGCGCCATGGTGCTGTGGGTCAATGGCTCAAAGAACATTTCGGTATTCAGCTTATTTTCACTTGGCAAGGCGCTGTGATTGCGGCGAGCATCGTGGCTTTTCCACTGGTGTTCAAGGCAGCGCGCGCCGCATTTGAAAACGTGGAACCCACTTTAGAGCAAGCCGCAAGGGTACTGGGCTTGAGTGAACTGGCGGTGTTTTTTCGCGTGACCTTGCCACTGGCTTGGCGCGGCATCATGTCTGGCAGCTTGCTGGCTTTTGCCCGTGCCACAGGCGAGTTTGGAGCGACATTGATGGTGGCCGGCAGCATTGCAGGAGAAACACAAACCCTGTCCATCGCGGTGTATGAGGCGGTGCAAGCAGGGCAAGACCAGACTGCCAACTTTCTGGTGCTGGTCACCTCTGTCAGTTGCATGGCCATACTGTTGGGCGCAGGCTATTTGGCACCCGGGCGTGTGGCAGGTCAGGCAAATCGAGGTTGGCGATGAAGTGGCAAGTGCAGGTGCAACAGCGCTTAGGGCATAAAGCGTCTTGTTTCGAACTCGACATTGCGTTTCAAAGCGATGCACAACGATTGGTGCTGTTTGGCCCCTCGGGCGCGGGTAAAACCCAAACGCTCATGATGATGGCGGGTTTGAACAACCCCAGCCAAGGGCGGGTGGTTTTTCAAGACCAAGTTGTTTTTGACTCTCAGCAATCTGTGAATCTTGCGGCTCGCCAAAGAGGACTGGGTTATGTGTTCCAAGACTACGCCTTGTTTCCTCATTTGACGGTGCGTCAAAACATAGGCTTTGCCTTAAAGCAAGGTTTGCAAAACCCTAGCCTTGCGCTTGAGGATTCATCGGTGGCACATTGGACGCAGTTGTTTCAGTTGCAAGCTGTGAGCGAGCTTTACCCCGAGCAACTCTCGGGTGGGCAGCGCCAGCGCACGGCCTTGGCCAGGGCGCTGGTGGCCAAACCACGCGCACTTTTACTGGATGAACCTTTTGCAGCCATGGACCGACCCTTGCGCCATCGCCTGCGCGAGGAGTTACTGCAACTTCAAAAGGAACTGGCTTTGCCTATGGTGCTTATCACCCATGATGAAGAGGACGTGAAAGCATTTGCTGAAGAAGTGATTCATATTCAACAAGGCAAAGTGGTCAGCGGCTCCAACCCATACGTTTGAGCAGCCCATCTCGCTTGACAAACTGATGCCATAAAGCGGCCAGCAGATGTAAGCCAATCAAGACCATTGTCACCACGCCGGTGATTTCATGTACCTCGCTAAGGATTTCCTTGGCCTCAGGCCAAGGCTCCCACAATTTGGGTAACACCAAGCCAAAAAATTTGACTGGGTACTGCGAAAAATTAGACCCTGCAAAACCTGAAATAGGCATGACCAGCATGCAGACATAAAGCAACCGGTGATTCAAGGTAGCCAATGCATTTTGAAAACTGCTGAGGTCCTTGGGCGGCAAGGGAACAGAATGCGTGAGTCGCCACCCCAGCCGCCACAAGATCAACAAACCCAAACATATGCCTATGGATTTGTGCAAGTTAAACCATTGCGCACGAAGACCAGGCGGGTCCTTAGGAATATCTTCCATCCACACACCCAAGCCCAGTTGGGAAATAAGACCCAAAGCCAAAACCCAATGCAGCACCACCAACATGCGGTCGTAATGCACAGGCGCAGTTGAATCGCTATTCATGACAGCTTTCGGTTGAACGAATTGTGAAGGCTATTGTGCAGCCACGCCCCAAGGCAATTTGCCTGTGGGAATTTCTTTGACCATTTTGCGGCTGGCCACATCCACCACACTCACAGAACCACTGCGACCTGAAGCGACATAAAGCTTTTGACCATCAGGCGAGAAACTCATGTTCCATGGGCGCTGACCAATGGCGATGTTTTCCACAACTTTGAAATTGGCGGTGTCCACCATGCTGACATTGGCGTCGCCGCCGTTGGTGGCAAAAACGAAGGCACCATCAGGCGAGACGATAACGCCAGCGGTGCGCTTGCCCACAGCTTGTTTACCCACCACTTTGCGCTCGGTCATGTCAATTGCCACCAGCAAACTGGCAGACTCTACAGCCACATAAGCTTTTTTTCCATCGGGACTGAAGGCAATGCCTCGGGGACGCTCGCCAACTTTGATAGAACCCACTTGTTTGCGCTTTTCAAGATCCAACACATCGACTTGGTCGGCCTCTTCGGCAGACACCAGCATCAGCTTGCCATCAGGGCTGAAGACACCGTGCTCTGGGTTTTTACCCTGAACCACAATCTCGAACTCCAGCTTTAAGCGCTGTGTGTGTATAAAGCTCACGCTGTTGGAACCTTCATTGGCCACGCCCAGCCAATCGCCATTGGGTGAGCAGTACACCGCTTCGGGAGACTCGCCGAGCGCCACCCTTTGCTCGATCACACCTTTAACGGGGTCTATTACCCACAGCTGTGCTTTGGTTTGTTCGGTGACATACAGTTTTTTGCTGCCCTTGCACACCGCAAGACCTCTCGGCTTGCCGCCTGTTTCTAAGGTGGAGATGACCGTGTCGCTAGCAACATCAATCACCGAAATCGTTCCCGCACCCTCGTTGGTGGCGTAGGCGCGGGATTGAGCAGATGCTGCGAAAGAAGTCATCAGTGCAGCTACAACAACAATCGGAAACACAAAATTCTTCATGACATTCCTTCAAAGAAAAAGCTGACTTTGCGAGCTTGATAGCAAAGCAGCTATCTTAGTCAGAATGGCATGGTAGCTTGAATTCCCACCAACGCCGTCAGGGGCATAGCTGGCTCATAAAACTGCAAGCTGGCTTGATTCACAACCACGGAACCGACTGCTTTGCGCTCAAACAAGTTGTCGACACCAACAAACGTGGTGGTGTTGACGGGCCCCCATTTGTATTTTTGTTGCGCGCGGATGTTGACCATGCTGTAGCCAGAGGCTTCTGCCGTGTTCAAGTCGTTGGCAAAAATCTTGTTACGCCCAACCAAATCTACAGCTAGCTCCATGCCGGGGGTAAAGCTACCAGCTTTGGTGGACTGCTCATTTTGAGTCCAAGTGAGGTTGGCAAATAACTGGCGCTGGGGAATGCCAGGAAGCGCATTGCCAGATTTGACGAAGGTGGCAGAGGTTGGAAATGTCCTGAATCTTTGCTCATATGTCACCGTCATCCAAGTGAATGACAGTTGAGTTCTCCAATGGGGATCGATGGCTTTTCGGAAAGCAAACTCAAAGCCATCTCGGTTGGTTTTTGATGCATTTTGAAAAGCGGTTTTTCCACTGCTTGAAAGTTTGGTGGTGATTTCGTTGTCAGTGTAAATATGAAAAATAGCAGCATCTAACTGCGTTGCGCTGTCGGGCTTCCATTTCAAGCCAACTTCTTGGTGATGACTTTTGGAGGCCAAAATGCTTGTATTGAATGTTTCCAACAGCGTTGTGCCAGTAGCGCCCGTGGTTGTATAAGCAACTTCAGCCAGTGTTGGCGTTTCGAAACCGTTACCGACATTGACGTATAAATTCAATGCATCATTGGCGTGAAATGTCAAACCAAATACGGGTGATGTGGCTTTGTAAGCGACTTCGCCAGATCCATCAGGACTGGCTACTGTAATGAAATTATCCTTGCTACTTAGAACCACTTTGCTGTTGCGTGCGCCTGTCGTGAAAGTCCATTTTTCGTCGAAGTGCCAATTCAATTGCGCAAAAAAGTCACGGTTCATTGCCTTGTTGAGCTCATTGCGTGTGTCCGCCCCAGTTTGCTCTCCATTGGCAGTAGCGCCTGCGCGCCTCAATTCTTTGGCTGAATCGAAATCCAGGCCAATCACCCAATCTATTCCTGTTCCATCAGCAAATGCTTTTTGTCCTTTGGCTTGTAAGCCCGTGCCGTAAAAGTTTCTGTTCAAGCCCGTCCAAGCTGGCGTGGCTTGGTACTGTAAATTTTGCCTGTCCCCGAAATAAACACGGGCCATCAAACTCAGGTCTTTGTCTACTTGGTGGTCAATGACTGTTCCAAACTGATTTTGCGCCACTGACTTGCGGGTGCGTGTACTCTCTGCGTTGGTTCCCGCCTGCGATGCGTCTGCCTGATACTGAGCCAAAGTTAATCCCAAAGGGTCTTTGGCATAAGGCATGTCAAAAGAATTCAAAATTATGCGTGCCTTGGTGTCTTCTTTCACATCTACTGTCATCACGGTGTTGAGCTGTTTGCGCTGCGCTGCGCTGTTGACACGGTAGCCTTCAATGCCAAAGTTGCTGTAATCCGCCACTATGCCCACAGCGCCAGCACGACCGCTCGCTTGAATATTGGTTCGAGTCAAACCATAAGAGCCCGCAAAAATTTGTGTGCTGGCTTCAGGTGTTGCACCCGCTTCACGGGTAAAGGTTTGAATCACGCCGCCTGATGAATTGCCGTACAGCTGTGCCAAAGGACCGGTCAGCACTTCGATGCGCGCAGCAGATGTCAGGCTGGCGGTGGTTGCTTGGCCTTGTCCATCGGGGATGGTGGCAGGTATGCCATCCGTGATGAGACGAATGCCCCGCAAACCAAAAGGCGCGCGCGCACCGAAACCGCGAATGGAGATTTGCACATCTTGTGCATAGTTATTTCTGTTAAGGGAGACCACGCCAGGCACACGACCCAAGGTATCTGACAAATTGATTTGTGCCCCAGAGCTTTTGATTGCGGCCTCGTCAATCACTTGAACCGAAGCAGGTGTATCGAATTGCCTTTGTTCAATCCTGCCGCCCTGCACTTTGACTTCTTCCAAAGTTTGCGCCCCTGACACACTGGCTCCAAGTAAAACACCCGACACTGTCAAAGTGCGTGTAACTGATGAATGAAAAGCATTGCGCAATAACATGACAAATCCTAGTGAATTTAAGCAAAGTGGGGCAGTGTATAAATACCCGGCCATTCAACCTAATTCCCTTTCCCATTGCCCTTCAACCGCCACCTAGATATTTTCTGTAGACGCCTCAGTTATCATCCGCCCTCTTCTTACAAGGCAGTTCACTTGAAGTCTTTTTTCCAAAGTTTGAAAAATAAAAACCCGCATTGGGAAGTTGAACCACTGTGGTTTGAGTGGCTGGTGCTGGTGGGTTTGTTTGTCTTTGCCACTTGGTTGCTGGGCATTCAAGGGGTGTGGCATTTGCTGCTGAGCTCAGACCCCACTGGCATCACCCTGATCATCATCATCATCTTCGCTGTTGCCACCCTGTGGTGCGGTGTTCGCTCACGCGAGTTGGCTCGCCAAAGAGATTTGCTCTCTATGGCCACTGCCGGTGATGTACAGCGCATGATTCAAGCAGAAGGCTGGGCGGGTGAATATTGGAATGCTTTGGCCTTGAACCCGCAAGACAGCGGCGCCCCACTCGACCTTCTCATGGAACACACACACGGCGCACACTCCACCGCGTGGTGGGTCAATGGTGTGCAACTCAAGCTTGGTCTTTTGGGTAAGGTGATTGGCTTTTCAGTCTTGGCCATGCAAATTGGTCAGATCCAAAGCTTTGACCCGTCGCAAGCCCAAGACCTGCTGCGCAACCTCACCTCTGGCCTTGGCGTGGCACTGCTGACCACCATGGTGGGCTTGGTTGGCAATATTTTGCTTGGCCTGCAACTCACGCGGATGGACCGTTTTGCCGATGACTTGGTGGCGCAAGCCCAGCGCCACGGCATGCGCATTCCTCGCTGAATACTGCGGCCCTATGCGCAAACTCAGACACTCTCGCGAACCCGAGGTTGATCCCTTTTATGACATGTTGTTCAACATGCTGATCGCGTTTGTGTTTTGCTTCATCATTGCTTTATTGGCCATGAACCCCAAGGCTTTGAAGTCTGGCGACATACCAGCCAAGGCCGAATTCATCATCACCTTGTCTTGGCCCGATTTAGACCCCAATGATTTGGATTTATGGGTGCAAGGCCCCTCGGGTGAAAGCGTGTGGTTTCGCAACCGCGAGGCCGACTTGATGCACCTAGACCGTGACGACCGTGGCACCTCCAACAACACCCTGATGATCAACGGCAACAAAGTGGTCAACCCTTTACGCCAAGAAGTCGTCACCATACGCAGCATCGTGCCCGGCGAATTTGTGGTCAATGCGCACTACTATGAGAGCAAGGAAATCGACCGCAACGACCCCAAGGCCGGACAACCGGTAGAGGCCACTTTGTCGGTCATCAAAGTCAACCCCAAGGCTGAGGTTGTTTACTATGGTCAAGCCACGCTAGAGAGTCGCGGCAAAGAGGTGACCATGATGCGGTTTTCAGTCAACCCCAATGGCGGTGTAGAGAACATCAACACCATTCCCAAAATTCTTGTGAAGTCTTTTTGATATGACACTTACTTTCATACTTGCCTTTGCGGCTTTTACCCTGCTCATTGCACTCGCTTTGGTGTTTTCGTATTGGCCACGCTGGCTCAAAGGCTTGCTGGCTTTGGGCGTGACGGGGTTTTATTTCTTTGGCTATGCCAGTGTGCACTCTTTACTGGGTTTGCCCAGCACAGACGCCTTGCCCGCCCGATTTGTGATGATTGCCGCGATTGTGGACGAGCCTCGTGGCAAATTTCAAGGCGCTTTGTACATGTGGGTGACGCCGATTGAAGAAGGCAAAAGCGTGATGCAGCCGCGTGCTTACAAGTTGCCCTACTCGCGTGTACTTCACGAACACATCGCTGACGGCATGAAAAAAGGCCGCGAAGGTGTGCCGCAAATGGGCACAGCTGAGGTCAAGGGTGGCAATGGCAAAGGCCCCAGTTGGCTCAACCCAGGCACTGACGAACAAGAGGTGAAGATACTGGACCTTCCCACACCCCAAGTGCCAGAGAAATAACCATGCGCTGCTTCATTCTTGCTGCTTGCAGCCTGCTTTTTCTCACCGCTTGTGACAAACCGGCCAACGACAACCCCCTGTTTCCATTGGGTGCAGGCAAACGTTGGACCTACGAAGTTGAAACGGTGTACGACAACCCCGAAGGTAAAACTGTTAAGCAGACGATGGCGTTTCACAACTTGGGCAGCGCTTCCTTGGCCGACGGCTCTACAGCTTGGCTGCGACGCAGCAGCAATGGCCATGAATACTGGTTTCAGTTCTCAGACAAAGGTGTGCAAAGGGTGGCGATGAAGTCACCTTTGCAAGAGCAAGCCGTGATGGATGAAGAACCGCGTCAGGTCTTGCCAAACGATGTGGCTATTGGCGCGCAATGGAAGCACAACACCTTGCCTTATTTTTTACGCCGTCGCAACCAGTCGCCGGCTGAAATGCGTTACTTGGAAAAATACAAAAGCATTCCCATGACTTATATTGTTGTTGCCAAAGATGTATCACTGGACACACCAGCTGGTCGTTTTGAGCAATGTGTGCGTGTTGACGGGCAGATGGAGTTGATGCTGTGGCATGACGATATCCGTTCTTACAAACCAACTCCCCTGCTGACAAGGGAGTGGTATTGCCCAGGCGTGGGCTTGGCGCAATTCGAACGCGATGAGCCCACCACAGCCCAATTTTTTCAGGGCGGTCAAATGCGCATGCGTCTGACCGATTTCACACCTTAACTGAATTCAAACTGACACCTAGCTTGGGGCTTTCTTACAACTGAAAGTCAGGCTTGTTTCTTTTTGAGAAATTCCTTAAGTCAAATAACCCAACTAGGGTTTCTTCTAGTTCATGTCTTATACATGTCTTTAAAATATACAGGTTAGTTGAATTTCCTGTTGTTCTTTACTTAACCCTGAAGGGACTTTTATGAAACTGTTAGTGAAATCAGTCGCGTTGGCTGCCGCCATGGGCGCAGCAACGTTGGCCAGCGCCCAAAGCTGGCCTACCTACGGTGGCGACACCGGCAACACACGCTACAGCGAAGGTACACAAATCACCGCTGGCAACGTGAACAAACTCAGCGTGAAGTGGGCATTGCAACTCGGCTCCAACCGTTCACAAGAGTCTTCCCCCATTTTGGTGGGTGACACTTTGTTCGTCACATCTTCCTTCGGCCCCAAAAACGTTTTTGCTGTGAATGCAAAAACCGGTGATGTTCGCTGGAAGTGGTCTCCCGAAATGCCCAAGGCGATTGACCAGTACGCTTGCTGCGACGTGAACAACCGTGGCGCCGCTTACAACGATGGCAAACTTTTCATTGGCCGTCTTGACGCCCAAGTGTCTGCTTTGGACTCCAAAACAGGCAAAGAACTTTGGACAACCAAAGTTTATGACTACACCGCAGGTGCAGTGATCACTTCCCCACCCACCATTGCTAAAAACCTGGTCATCACCGGTTACGGCGGCGGTGAGTACGGCGTTCGTGGCGCATTGGTTGCCCTCGACCAAGGTACCGGTAAAGAAGTGTGGCGTACCCACACCGTGCCAGTTGGCAACGAAAAAAATGCTGACACCTGGAAAGGTGACTCTGGCAAAACAGGCGGCGGCGCTGCTTGGAACGTCGGTTCTTATGATCCCAAGTTGAACTTGGTTTACTACGGCACCAGCAATCCTTCACCTTGGTCTGCTTCTGTTCGTGGCAATGACACCTCTGACATCGGCAAGTTCACCAACTTGTACA
>CANLWQ010000051.1 GCA_947494405.1 Comamonadaceae bacterium
GGTACGCGTTCAAAGTCGCGGGTGTTATTTGTCACTACTGTGGCGCCCATGCTGAGCGCATGGGCGGCAATCATCAAATCGTTGCTGCCTATCAATGTGCCCTTTGTTTTCAAAGCATGCCGAATGTGGGCATAGTGCATGGCAGCTTCATGGTTCCAATCGAGTGATTTGATATGTTGTCCTAGCAAGGCCACTGCCGACCGGTTTTCCTCAACCCGGTTGGAAGCTTGCACACCGTACTGAAGTTCAGCCCATGTCACCATAGACATCGCCAAATGGTTTGGGTTGGTGGTTTGCAAACGCTGCAGCAAGCTGGGTGAAGCACGCCTGAGCAGCGCCACGCAGGTGTCTGTATCTAGCAAATACAAGGCGCTCAAAGGCTTTCTCGCTCTTGAACCGCTTGGTCCTCAGTTGTGAGCATGAAGTCTTCACCAACTTGGGGGCCTAGGCTTAAAAAATCTTGCCAATTGTCAGGCCGAGGCGATAACACCAGATCGTCGCCAATTTTGCGTATGTAGACAGTTTTTATATGGTCTGGAAAGCGAAATGCCAAGGGGATGGTCACGATTTGACTCCGGTTATTGGTGCCCACTCGGGCGGTGGTGAGGGTCATATAAGTTACTCCATTTGCCAGCTACAAAAGTATGTGGCACTTACCAAATTTTGTCAATCCACTTACAAACCGCGCCACGCAATTGCTAGCATGAGACGATGGATGACATCTTTTTGGTAGGCGGGGGCATAGGCGGCTTGGCTACGGCGTTGGCCTTGGGTCAAAACGGTGTGGCTACGCAGTTGTTTGAACAAAGCCCTGTGTTCACCGAGGTAGGCGCAGGCATTGGCCTAGGGCCCAACGCGGTGCGGCGACTGCAAGCATGGGGGCTGGGCCAAGCGCTGCAAGCCAAAGCTTTTATACCTTCACAGCTCAAAGTGATGGACGCGCAAAACGGGCAGCAGCTGGGTTGTTTGCCCATGGCGCACAACTTTGTGCAACGTTACGGCGCGCCCTACCTCACCATGCACCGCGCAGATTTACATCAGGTTTTGCTGGATGCGGTGCATGCCCAAGGCTTAACCGAACTGCATCTGGGGCATCAACTCATCAATGGGCAAGCAAATGCACAGGCTGTACGAACCCAATGGCTGGACGCTGATGGCCAAACCATGTCGCATGAAAGCCAAGCTTTGCTGGGGGCGGATGGCATCAATAGCCGGGTGCGTGAATTGGCTTGGGTGCCGCAGAAGTTGCAAGCCAGTGGTCACTGGGCTTACCGCAGCTTGCTGCCCATGCAGGCCTTACCACTGGCTTGGCGAAGTGACGACATGGGCTTGTGGCTGGGGCCGCGTTTGCATGTGGTGTGTTACCCCGTGCGGGGCGGCGAATGGCTGAATGTGGTGGTGTTGCTTGAGGCGGGCCAAGAGGTGCAAACACCGGGCTGGGACACGCAGCGAAGCGCACAGCAAACTGCCGCTGATTTAAACCAAGCACTCCAAGGCAGTTTCAGCCGTTTGCAAGACTTGGTGCGCATGAGCGAGCACTGGCGTGCATGGGCTTTGTTTGACCGCAGCCCCTTGCAAACTGACAAAGACATGGCGAGGGGCAGGCTGGCTTTGCTGGGTGACGCGGCTCACCCCATGCTGCCGTATTTGGCGCAGGGCGCGGGCATGGCGATAGAAGATGCCCAAGTCTTGGCGCTTCAGTGGCAACGTACAAAGCTGTCAGTGGAGCAGCGCCTTAATGCCTATGCGCAAGCGCGTTGGCAACGCGTGGCCAAGGTGCAGGCCAGAGCGCGGCGCAATGCGCAGGTGTTTCATGCCAGCGGTGCGGTGGCCTGGGGGCGAAACGCGGCCATGCGTTGGGGTGGCGCGGCTGTGATGGACATGCCTTGGCTGTATGCGGGTTGAACTCAGAGTCGACCCAGCAACAGCCATTCCATCAAAGCTTTTTGCACATGCAGGCGGTTTTCCGCTTCTTCCCAAACCACCGATTGCGGCCCGTCTATCACCTCGGCTTGCACCTCTTCGCCTCGGTGGGCGGGCAGGCAATGCATAAAGAGCGCCTCGGGTTTGGCTTGGGCCATCATGCGCCCATCGACACACCAAGCGCCAAAGGCTTTCAAGCGCGCTTCGTTTTCCGCTTCAAAGCCCATGCTGGTCCAAACATCGGTGGTGACCAAATCCGCGCCTTGGCAGGCTTGCAAGGGGTCTTTGAACAATTGATAGCAATGGGGGTTTTGAACACCCGCCACCGCTTGGTTCACCTCGTAGCCACTGGGGGTGCTGACATGGACTGTGAAGCCCAGCAAGTCAGCGGCTTGCAGCCAAGTGTTGGCCATGTTGTTGCCGTCGCCCACCCAAGCCACCACCTTGCCCTTGAGGCAATCCAAGGGGTGGTTCACATCTCCACGGTGCTCGATGAAGGTGAATAAATCGGCCAAGATTTGGCAGGGATGAAACTCGTTGGTCAGGCCGTTGATGACGGGCACGCGTGAATGGGCGGCAAAACGCTCTATCTTGGTTTGCTCGTAGGTGCGAATCATCACCAAATCCACCATGCGGCTGATGACTTTGGCGCTGTCCTCAATCGGCTCGGCGCGGCCCAGTTGCGTGTCGCCGGTGGTCAAGTGCACCACCGCGCCGCCCATTTGGTACATACCGGCTTCAAAGCTGATGCGCGTGCGGGTGGAGGCCTTCTCGAAAATCATGGCCAAGCTGCGGTCGGCCAAAGGCTGGTGTTTTTCATAGGCCTTGAATTTGGCCTTGATCAGCGCGGTGCGGCTGAAAAGGTAGGCGTAGTCTTGGGCGCTGAAGTCGCTGAACTTCAAATAGTGTTGCAGGGGCTGGGGCATCTCAGTCCTTGGGCGTATTCAAAAAGTTTTTCACCAAGGGCACCAAGATCGCCACCACTTCATCGGCCTCGGATTCGGTCATGGTGAGTGCGGGCAGCAAGCGAATCACGCTGTCGGCGGTGACGCTTAAAAGCAAGCCAGCCTCTAGGGCTTGGGCCATCAACGGGCCGCAAGGGCGGTCTAGCTGAATGCCGATCATCAAGCCTAGGCCACGAATCTCTTTCACACCCGACATGCCTTTGAATTCACGCTCGAAAGCAGCTTTGAAATGCAGGCCCAAGCGGTGGGCGTTTTCTAACAAACCGTCTTCTTCCATGATGCTCAGGGTTTCCACACCGGCTCGCATGGCCAGCGGGTTGCCACCAAAGGTGGTGCCATGGTTGCCGGGCTGGAATATGCCCGCCGCTTTGGGGCCGGCCACCACCGCGCCAATGGGCACACCCGAGCCCAGGCCCTTGGCCAGTGGCATCACATCGGCTTGTATGCCCGCCCATTGGTGGGCAAACCATTTGCCGCTGCGTCCTATGCCGCATTGCACCTCGTCGATCATCATCAGCCAGTCGTTTTGATCACACAAGGCACGAACATCTTGCAAATAGTCGTTTCGCATGGGATTGACGCCGCCTTCGCCTTGGATGGCTTCGAAAAACACGGCGACCACATTGGGGTTGCCTTGGGTGGCTTGTTTCAAGGCCTGAATGTCATTGACCGGCACCCGAATAAAACCCTCTACCAAAGGGCCAAAGCCTTTTTGGATTTTCTCGTTGCCCGTGGCGCTGAGGGTGGCGATGCTGCGGCCATGAAAAGCCTTCTCATAAACCACGATTTCAGGAAACTCAATGCCTTTGTCGTGACCAAACTTGCGCGCCATTTTTAACGCTGCTTCGTTGGCCTCTAGACCTGAATTGCAAAAAAACACATTGCTCATGCCCGACAACGCCACCAGCTTATCGGCCAACTGCTGTTGCAAAGGGATGTGGTAGTAGTTGCAGCTGTGGATGATTTTGCCCAACTGGTCTTGCAGCGCAGGCACCAGTTTGGGGTGGGCGTGGCCCAAGGTGTTGACCGCGATACCTGCCAAAGCATCAAGATAGCATTTGCCTGCCGTGTCCCATACACGCACGCCTTGGCCATGCGAGATGGTCATGGGCAAGCGGCCATAGGTGTTCATCAAATGGGCAGCGGGATCGAAGGCGGCGGACATGGGGCGTGTTCCTTGACGTCAAATGAAATCGGCTCTGCAGCCTTGCAGGCCGGAGCCGAGAGGTGCAGATTCTAGGGTGCAAAGCTTGTCAGCCCACTGAAAAATACGGCGCATAGAATGAAATTGCTGCAAAGCAACAACCACCATGTCGTCGTCCCCCACTTTCAGCGCTCAAGCCATGGTCAGCCCCTTACCTCACGAAGTCATTATTCTTGGCATGACCCTTGGTGGTCAGACCTTTCGCCCCAGCGACTGGGCAGAGCGTTTGGCTGGTGTGATGAGCAGCTTCAGGCCAGGGGGTGCAGCGCCTGGCGACCATTTAAGTTACTCGCCTTGGTGTGTGCCCAATACCTTGGAGGGCATTAAATGCGTCATCGTCCATATGGATATGCGTCAAGACCATGTGATGGCTTGGGACTTTGTCATGGGTTTTGCCAAAGACAACAATTTACAAGTGATAAAAGCCACGCCATGAAAAAACCGCCCCAAGGGGCGGTTTCTCATTTTTCTTTGCCAACAGCGCACCGGTTTCAAACGGCGGCCTGCTTGCGGCAGGCCGGGCTGGGTGCCTGAATCGTCAGGCGGCGAGGGCCAAGGTTTTCACCTTGGCGGCTAAGCGGCTCTTATCGCGAGCAGCTTTGTTTTTGTGGAAGATGTGCTTGTCGGCAATGATGTCCACCACGGATTGCATCTTGCCAAACAGCTCAGTGGCTTTGGTTTTGTCACCAGCCAGCACTGCTTTTTCTACGTTTTTGACCGCAGTGCGGTACTGTGAACGAAGCGAGGTGTTGGCGGCGTTGAGTTTGACGTCCTGACGGGCGCGTTTGCGGCCCGACGCTAGGCGCGGGTTCTTTTTCTTGGGTTTGGCTGCGGCCATAAAGTTTCCTTTGAGGGTTTGAAGATGTTGCTGGCAAAGCCCGACATTATATCAAGCCCAGTGCTGGGTGCTGTGCCCCTGCCCGCTACACTCATCTGGTGAGCCTATTTAAGTCTGCCTCTACCGTGTCCTTGTGGACCTTGGCCTCGCGCATCACTGGTTTTGCGCGGGAGACCTTGATCGCCAGCGTGTTTGGCGCCAATGCCTTAACCGACGCCTTTAATGTGGCGTTTCGCATCCCCAATTTGTTTCGCCGTCTGTTCGCCGAAGGCGCTTTTGCGCAGGCTTTTGTGCCTGTGCTGGCCGCGACCCGCGCCGAGCAGGGGGACGACGCCACCCGGGAATTGATCGACAAAGTCGCCAGCGTGCTGCTGTTGGCGGTGGTGCTGCTCAGTTTGGCGGGCGTTTTGGCGGCTCCTTGGCTGGTGTGGGCCATGGCCAGCGGTTTGCAGCAGTCCGCACAAGGCATGGACACCGCTGTTGGCCTCACACGCTGGATGTTTCCCTATATTGGCTTTATGTCTATGGTGGCTTTGTCCGCAGGCATCTTGAACACATGGAAGCGCTTTGCCGTGCCTGCAGCCACGCCGGTGTTGCTGAATGTTTGCATGATTGGTGCTGCCCTGTGGGGCGCGCCTTGGTTGGCTACGCAAGGCGTTGAACCCATTTATGCCATGGCAGGTGGTGTGATGTTGGGGGGTGTTTTGCAGTTGTCTGTGCAAATTCCAGCATTGCGAGGTTTGGGTGTGTTCCCGCGTTTGGGTTTGTTTCCCAAAAGAATTCAAGCCGCTTGGCAAGACGCGGGTACACGGCGCATCTTGTCCTTGATGGCACCGGCTTTGCTGGGTGTAGGGGTGGCGCAGTTGTCGCTCATCATCAACACCCAAATCGCCTCGCATTTGACGCCGGGCAGTGTCAGTTGGATCAGCTACGCCGACCGCTTGATGGAGTTTCCTATCGCTTTGCTGGGCGTGGCTTTGGGTGTGGTGCTGATGCCTCAATTGGCCAGCGCGCAGGCCAAGGGGGACGCGGAGGCTTATTCGGCCATGCTTGACTGGGGTTTGCGGCTGGTGTGGGTGCTGGCCTGGCCTTGCGCCGTGGCTTTGTTGGTGTTTTCACAACCGCTGGTGGCGGTGCTCTACCACTATGGCGCATTCACCGCCAACGATGTGAGCCAAACCACGCTGGCGCTGACGGGTTATGGGGTGGGTGTGCTGGGCTTGGTCGCCATCAAGGTGTTGGCCCCCGGGTTTTATGCCAAACAAGACACACGCACGCCGGTACGAATTGCAGTGGCGGTGTTGATTTTCACGCAGGTCATTAATTTTTTTCTCGTGCCGTATTTGGCGCATGCAGCACTCACGCTGTCGATTGGTTTGGGTGCATTGCTCAATGCTTTGTGGTTGTTGCAAGGCCTGCGTCGCAACCGCAGCTGGCAGGCCCGGCCAGGCTGGGGTTTGCTGGTGTTGCGGGTGGTTTTGGCTTCAAGCGTCATGGGAGCCTGCCTGTTTTACAGCGCAACGCATTGGGATTGGACAGCTTTGCGCGCCACGCCTTGGCAGCGAATTGGTTTGATGACAGGTGTATTAACTGCCAGTGCTGTGTTGTATTTTGTGGCACTCAGGGGTCTTGGTTTGGATCTGCGTGCACTTTTCCGTCGCTAAAGGCATGATGTCGCTATGAATTACAAACTGAAGCCGCCCAGCGCACTGGATTACTTCACCGCCTTGGTGCAAAGCGATGACGATTTCCCCCTGCTAGAGACCGCCATCAGCTTGGCGCAAGACGAATTCCCAAAGCTCGACATTCAGCAAGTACTGAGCGATGTGGATAACTGGGCCGCTCGCTTAAAGCGCAGCATCCTGCCTGGCGCGGACGCTTTGGCCAAACTTCGCGAGCTCAACCATTTTTTCTACGCCAATCTGCGCTTTGCGGGCAATGTCAACCACTACGACGATCCGCACAACAGCTATCTGAATGTGGTCATGTCTACACGCCTGGGCATTCCCATCAGCTTGGCGGTGCTGTGGCTGGAGTTGGGGCAGAGCATAGGCTTGCAGGTGTTTGGGGTGGGCTTTCCTGGCCATTTTTTGGTCAAGCTGGATTTGCCGGCACCCCAAGAGGGCCATGTGGTGATTGATCCTTTCAGCGGCGAGTCGTTGAGCCGAGAAGAATTGTGCGAGCGTCTTATCCCTTGGCTGCCCGGCAGCAAACTCAGCCCGCCCTATGCGATTTCCGACGACACCTTGGGCTTTCACCTAGAGGCCTCAGCGCCTCGCGAAATCATTGCGCGCATGCTGCGCAATTTGCATGAAATTTACCGCCGCCAAGGCGATGAAGAGCGGCTACTGAAGGTACAGGCACGCTTGGCGGTGTTGTTGCCGCAATAATTTCAGGTCACTGAAATACCAAGTGACAAGATCTAGCTGATCACCACCGCCGCGCCATCGCCTTTGTCTGCAATCACGCCGATGTGAAACACCTGTTCGCCCAAGTCTGCCAAGGTTTTGGCACAGGTATCGGCGGCTTGTGCGTCTAGCACCAACACCATGCCAATGCCATTGTTGAAGGTGCGGCACATTTCAGCCTCGTCTATGCCTGCGGTGGTTTGCAGCCAAGTGAACAACTCGGTGCGCGGCCAGTTGGCGCGCACAAGGTGTGCCGCACAGTTATCTGGCAGCACACGGGGGATGTTTTCTGTCAAACCGCCACCGGTGATGTGCGCCAAAGCCTTGATGGGGTGCGCTTTCAAAGCGGCTAAAACAGACTTGACATAAAGACGAGTGGGGGCCATCAGTGCTTGCTTGAAAGGCTGGCCATCCAATGTGGCGGGCAGATGCGCTGCCGCTCGGTCAATGCATTTGCGCACCAAACTAAAACCATTGGAATGCACACCGCTAGAAGCCAAACCCAACACCACGTCGCCGGCTTTCACGTCTTTGCCCGTAAGAATCAGCGACTTTTCCACCACGCCCACGGCAAAACCCGCCAAGTCGTATTCACCAGCCGGGTACATGCCGGGCATCTCGGCGGTTTCGCCACCAATCAGCGCGCAGCCCGACAGCTCGCAGCCTTTGGCTATGCCGCCCACCACCGCCGCGGCGGTGTCTACATCTAGCTTGCCGCAGGCAAAGTAGTCGAGGAAAAACAGCGGTTCGGCGCCTTGCACCAGCACGTCGTTCACGCTCATGGCCACCAAATCAATGCCTACCGTGTCGTGCATCTGCCACTCAAACGCCAGCTTAAGTTTGGTGCCCACGCCATCGGTGCCGCTGACCAATACCGGTTCTTTGTAATTTTTAGGCACTTCAAACAAAGCGCCAAAGCCGCCAATGCCGGCCAACACGCCCTCGCGCATGGTTTTTTTCGCCAGTGGTTTGATGCGTTCAACCAAAGCGTCGCCGGCGTCTATGTCAACGCCAGCGTCTTTGTAGGAAAGGGGAGTGTTCATATATCAGGGGCGTAAACGCGCTAAAGGGTCGGGTCGATAGAATGGCGCATTCTAAATGCCGGGTCTCTCGCCAGCTGATGTCTACCTCCTCTGAATACCGACTGTATGCCGCTTGGCTGTCCATTGCGGCGGTCGTCGCGTTTTTATTTTGGTGGCTGGCGCCCGTACTGACGCCTTTTTTAATTGCCGCGGTGATGGCTTATGTGCTGTCTCCCGTGGTGCAGCGCTTGCAAAAGTTGCTGGGCTCTGGTTTTCCTAAAAGTGTGTTGGTCTTGGCATGCGAGGCTGCATTCATTGGCATCTTGCTGGCGGTCATCGCCCTTGTGGTGCCTGTGCTGTTGAAAGAAGCCAGCCGTATCCAAGCTCAACTGCCCCAGTTGCTGGATCAAATCAAATTCCATTTGGAGCCTTGGCTATTAAGTTGGGGGGTACCGGTGGAACTCGACCCCCAAGCCCTGAAAGCATGGCTGGCCCAAAATGCCGATGGCTTATCCGAGAGTGCTGTGTCCTCTGTGATGGCGTCCTTGCGCATAGGCGGCAGTGTGGCGCTGGCGGTGGTGGGCAACCTGGTGCTGATCCCCGTGGTTTTGTATTACTTGTTGATGGATGGCCATGTGGCCGTCGCACAGCTGCGCGAATGGGTGCCTATGAAAGCCAAAGCCTCGGTGGATGGTTTTGTGCAAGAGGCCGACGCGGTGCTGGGTGAGTATTTGCGCGGGCAGTTGGTGGTGATGCTGATTTTGGCGGTGTATTACGTGTTGGGCTTGTCGTTGTTTGGTTTGTCTGTGGCCTGGCCTGTGGGTCTCTTCACGGGTTTGGCCGTGTTTGTGCCCTATGTGGGTTTTGGCGTTGGCTTGCTGCTGGCGGCCTTGTCGGGGTTTTTAGAAATGGCACCCATGCAAGTTGCGGTCATGCTGGTGGTGGTGTTTGGTGTGGGTCAGTTGCTTGAAAGTTTTGTGTTGACGCCGCGCTTGGTGGGTGAGCGTATTGGCTTGCACCCCTTGGCGGTGATTTTTGCTTTACTGGCCTTTGGTCAGTTGCTGGGCTTTGTCGGTGTGTTGATTGCTTTACCCGCCAGTGCGGTGTTGTTGGTTGCCTTGCGTCGCTTGCGCGAGCGTTATTTAGGCAGTCGCTTGTATGCAGGTTAGTCCCGCATGAGGCAAATTGCTTTGGACATAGGGGTTGATGTCGGCCCCACACTGTCAAACTTCGAACCTGGCCAAAATGCCGCTGCCTTAGAGCATTTGCAATTGTGGATGGCGGGCAGCACCCGCTCGCCAGTGCCCACTTATTTATGGGGTGAGCAAGCTTGTGGCAAAAGCCATTTACTCAGCGCTGTGGCCCAGGCCATCACTTCGCAAGGCCACCGCGTGGGCTGGATGGACGCCAGTCTTGCCGAGCCGCCGGCCTTCGAAGCCGACTGGGATGTTGTGTTGATGGACGATGTGCAAGCCTACAGCGCGGTGCAGCAGCATGCGGCTTTCAACTGGTTTGTACATGCGGCAACCCCAGGCTCATTGCGCCAGCCTTGGGTGCTGGCAGCGGGCCTGTTGCCGCCGCAAGATCTGCCTCTCAGAGAAGACCTGCGCACCCGCTTGGGCTGGGGCCATGTGTTTCATTTGCAGGTGCTGGATGAAGCTGATCGCCGTGCGGTGTTGGTGCGACATGCGCACATGCTGGGAATGACTTTGAACACTGATTTATTGGATTACATGCTCACACGGTTCAGCCGAGATTTAGGCCATTTGATCGATTTGCTGCACCGCTTGGACGCGTTTGCTTTGCAAACCCAGCGTCCTCTCACC
>CANLWQ010000052.1 GCA_947494405.1 Comamonadaceae bacterium
CCGACGACTCTTGGGATCCGCAGGCCACTCAGCCCTTGGCAGCAGGCACCTATATGCAACATCCCGCGGGTGCGATTCACTATGACGGCGCAGGCACCGAAGGGGCTACGGTGCAAATCATGGGCATAGGGCCCAGCAGCACCACCTTTTTGTTTCCTCAGGTGGGTGACTTTGGCGAACCGCGCAAACTCAATTGAAAACCACTTTGCTTGGCGCCGCTATGGCGCTTGTTCTTGTACCCACTGCGCAGGCCGCGTGGGTCAGCTTGGCCACCACTTCTGAGGTACAGGTGTTGTATGACGACGCACTCAGCAAAGAAGACTCTCGTGTCACGGTATGGCGTCTCATCAACTTTGCCAAGCCTTTGACCAACTTGGAAGGTAAAGAAATTTCTTCTGAAAAGTCGCGCACCACGGTGGACTGTGCAAGCGGCAAGTTGGCCAACTCGCAGGTCATGCGCTTTGCCGGCAAAGACGCCAGTGGGGACATGTTGAACAGCTATGAAACACCTTTGCGCTTCACCACGGTTGGGGCGGGCAGTACGGATGCTGAGTTGATACAAAAGCTCTGCGCCAAGTGAATACCTCCCCCCGATTAACTTCCTTGGCCCACGGCGGCGGCTGCGGCTGCAAGATCGCCCCTGGCGTGTTGCGTGAAATCTTGGCCGGCATGCGCGGCTTGTCGCTGCCGCCTCAGTTGCTGGTGGGCATAGACACGGCTGATGATGCGGCGGTGTACCAGTTGAATGACAAGCAAGCACTGATTGCCACCACTGATTTCTTCATGCCCATTGTTGACGACCCGTTTGACTTTGGCCGTATCGCCGCCACCAACGCCATCAGTGATGTGTATGCCATGGGTGGCACGCCCATCTTCGCTTTGGCCTTGGTGGGTATGCCTGTGAATGTGCTGAGCACCGAGGTGATTGGGCGTATTTTGGAAGGCGGGCAAAGCGTGTGTCAGTCGGCCGGCATCCCCATCGCTGGCGGGCACAGCATTGATTCTGTGGAGCCTATTTACGGTTTGGTGGTGCTGGGCTTGGCGCACCCCAGTCGCATCAAGCGCAATGCTTCGGCCCAAGAAGGTGATGTGCTGGTGCTGGGCAAACCGATTGGCGTGGGTATTTACTCAGCCGCCTTGAAAAAAGAGGCTTTGTCGCCTGAGGGCTATGCCCAAATGATCGCCTCCACCACACGCCTCAATACCCCGGGCCCAGACTTGGCCGCGCTCGCAGGCGTACACGCCCTAACCGATGTAACCGGCTTTGGTTTGGCAGGCCACGCACTCGAGATGGCGCGTGGCGCGGGCTTGGATGTGCATATAGATTGGTCGGCCGTGCCCCTGCTGGATGGCGCGCAAGCCTTGGCAGAACAAGGCTTCATCACCGGCGCGTCGGGCCGCAACTGGGCAGGCTATGGCGCAGAGGTGGCTATACCTGTAGGCTTTTCGACTGTGGACCAAGCCTTGCTCAGCGACCCGCAAACCAGTGGCGGCTTGCTGGTCAGTTGTTCGCCTTCATCGCTTGAAGAAGTGATGGCAGTGTTTGCCCAGCATGGGTTTGCGCAGGCCACGGTGGTGGGCAAAGTTGCCGCTTTAAAGGGCGACAAGCCTGTGCTGCGGGTGGTTCAGTCTGCGTAACCCGGGTTGACGCGGTCTAGCACCCTGAGCATGGCATCAAAGTACAAGCGCTCGCGCTCAGACGCGGGATGGCGGTCATTGGGTGCGCGTTGCAAAACCTCGGCAATCACTTCCTCGCTCAAAACCTGCAAAGGCATGCCGCTGCCCATGGCCAAGAGTTGGGTTTTGCATGCTTTCTCCAGCTTGTACAAACGCCGGTAGGCTTGCGCCACTGTGTTGCCTGTGGTCACCACGCCATGGTTTTTCAAGAACAGCACGGGCTTGTCTTGCAAGACGCCAGCCAAGCGCTCGCCTTCGCTCAAAGTTTTCGCCAAACCACTGTAATGGTTGTCATAGGCAATGCGGGTGTGGAAAAAAGCCGCGGTTTGACTGGCAGGCAGCAGCCGATTGTCTTGCAGCATATTGAGGGCGGTGGCCCACGGTTGGTGGGTATGCAAAACCACTTGTACGCCACTCAAACGGTGCAGCGGTGCGTGAATGCACTGAGCCGACAACTCCACCACGCCCTCGCCCTCTAAAGTTTCACCCGCTTCATTGAACACCATCATGTCGCTGGCGCGCGCCTCCGACCAATGCTTGCCAAACGGCAGCACCAGGTAAGCATCTTTTCTGCCTGGTACGGTCATGGTGAAGTGGTTGTCTATGCCTTCTTCCAAGCCATCGAGAACGGCCAAGCGCAAAGCGCCAGCCAAATGGACTTTGGCTTGCCACACGGCGTCTGTTTCAGAAGTATGCAGGGGGTGAACTGACATGGCACACGCCTTTGTAAAAGTTGCAAACGCGCCAAGGTTAGCGCATCGCGAAATTAATTGGGATCTGACCCCGATTTTTCGGATTGTTCGGCTTGGACACGTTGGGCAAACTCGGCTCGCAGTGCACGGAGTTTTTCGCGGGGATCTTCTTTGGTGGTGGCGGTGCTGAGCGCCATTTCAGCAATAAATCGACTGGGCAGGGCGCTGACCATCTCGCGGCCTTTTTTGCGTTTGCGGCTCCAACTCACCACCAAGCTTCGCTGAGCGCGGGTGATGCCCACATACATCAGACGGCGCTCTTCCTGAATACGTGTGAGGTTCAGCGCGTCTTGTTGCAAGCTCACACCATCCTCTTCGGGCTTGAAGGGCAACAAACCTTCGTTCACGCCCACCATGGCCACATGCGGCCACTCCAAACCTTTGGCGGCGTGCAGAGTAGACAGGGTGACCACGTCTTGGTCTTTTTCACGCTCGCTCAAGGTGGACAAAAGCGCGATGGTTTGCGCCACCTCCAACAGGGTTTTGCTTTCATTCATGAGGCTCACGCCTGCCGCGTCATCGGCTTCGCCACCGCAGCGCATGGCCATCCAGTCGATGAAATCCATCACATTGGCCCAACGCGCAGCAGCGAGTTTTTCGCTTTCTTCGCCGTCATACAAATGCTTTTCATAGTCCAAGTCTTTAAGCCACTGGGTAAGCAAAGCCAGCGCCGCTTCTGCGCCTTGGGTGTGGCGGGCGCGGTATTGCAAATCATTGATCTCGTTGCCAAAAGCTTGCAGGCTGTCGACCGCGCGCTGGGGCAAAGCGGCAATTAATGAATGACTGAACACGGCTTCAAACAAACTGCAGCGGTACTGGGTGGCAAACTCGCCGAGCTTTTGCAAGGTGGTGTGGCCAATACCGCGCTTGGGCGTGGTCACGCAGCGCAAGAACGCGGGATCGTCATCATTGTTGACCAGCAAGCGTAACCATGCGCACAGGTCGCGGATTTCGGCGCGATCGAAAAAGCTCTGACCCCCTGACACCTTGTAGGGGATGGCGGCTTTGCGCAAGGCTTTTTCCAGCATGCGCGACTGGTGGTTGGCGCGGTAGAGCACCGCAAAATCTTTCCAAGCCCGAAACTGGCTGACACCTTCTCCGGTTTCATTGCCCGAGCGCAAACTTTGAATGCGCGACACGATGCGCTCGGCCTCGTGTTCTTCGTTGTCGGCGTCTATCACCCGCACCGGTTCGCCTGCGCCCAGCTCAGAGAACAGGGTTTTGGGAAACAGCTTGGGGTTGGGGCCAATCACATTGTTGGCGGCTTGCAAAATCGCCGAGGTGGATCGGTAGTTTTGCTCCAGCTTCACCACTTTCAAAGCGGGAAAGTCTTGCGGCAAGCGCTGTAAATTGTCCAAAGTGGCGCCGCGCCACCCGTAGATGGATTGGTCATCGTCGCCCACAGCGGTGAACCTTGCCCGCTCACCCACCAAGAGCTTCAACACCTCGTACTGGGTGGCATTGGTGTCTTGGTATTCATCCACCAGCACATGGCCCATTTGCTGTTGCCACTGGCTGCGCACCTCTTGGTGCTGTTGCAACAGCTTCAAGGGCAGGCCTATCAGGTCGTCAAAGTCCACGCTTTGGTAAGCGCTCAAGCGCTCTTCGTAACGCGCCATGATGCGTGCGGTGATGCGCTCGTTGTCGTTGCTGGCTTGGGCTTCGGCCATGGCAGCGTTCAGGCCTTGGTTTTTCCACAAACTGATGGCCCATTGCCATTGGCGGGCAGTGGCGGCATCGGTGGTGCCGCCCGCGTCTTTCAGTATGGAGGTCACGTCGTCAGTGTCCAAAATGCTGAAATTGTTTTTCAATCCCAGCGCCTCGCCGTTTTGCCGCAACATGCGCACACCCAAGGCGTGAAACGTGCAAATCACCACTTTTTGAGCTTCGCGCCCCACCAGTTGCTTGGCGCGTTCGCGCATTTCAGCGGCAGCTTTGTTGGTGAAGGTGATAGCGGCAATGCGCTCAGGTTCCAGCCCCAGTTGAATCAGGTGGCCAATTTTGTGGGTGATGACGCGGGTTTTGCCCGAGCCCGCGCCGGCCAGCACCAAGCAAGGCCCGTTGACATGCTGGACCGCTTCGATTTGGGGGAGATTCAGGTCCGATGACATGCAGGTGACAGTGAGCGATACGAATGCGGCAAAGCCAGTCATCATAGCGATGACAATCAGCCCTCATGCTTTCCATCTTAGGTGTCACCTTTCCCTTTTTCGCTTTGGTGTTCGCTGGCTACTTGGCAGCCAAGCGGGGCTGGCTGCCCTTGGCCGCGATTCCTGGGCTCAACGGTTTTGTGCTGTATTTCGCTCTGCCCAGCATGTTGTTTCGCTTTGGTGCGAATACACCCAT
Source organism: Comamonadaceae bacterium (assembly GCA_947494405.1). Lineage (GTDB taxonomy): Bacteria > Pseudomonadota > Gammaproteobacteria > Burkholderiales > Burkholderiaceae_C > Limnohabitans. The sequence goes on from CANLWQ010000052.1 coordinate 4,776, forward strand.
GGCACAACTGCTCGATGGCTCGGTGGCTTTGCTCTACACCCTCAGCGCCAGCGTGATGGTGTTGTTGGGCATGTGGGTTTTGCGGCGTCAGCACAACTGGAACGAATCCGCTTTTGGCTCTATGGCCGTGGCCTTTCCCAATACCGGCTACATGGGCCTGCCTTTGTTACTCAGCCTGTTTGGCCCGGCCGCAGTGGGGCCGGCCATTCTCACCATCGTGGTCGATTTGTTTTTCACCAGCTCGGTGTGCATTGCCTTGTCGCGCTTAGATCAAGCGCAAACCCATGGTGCCAGACGTGCGCTGATGCAAGCACTGAAAAGCGTTTTCAGTATTCCGCTCACCTGGGCCATAGGCTTGGGTGCTTTGGTGTCAGCCAATGCCTGGGTTTTGCCTGAGATGATCACCCAGACCGTGGGTTTGATGGCGGGTGCGGCCGCCCCCGTGGCCTTGTTCACCATAGGCGCTTTGCTGGCGCGTCCGGTACCTGCAGCTGCTGTGGGTTGGTGGCATTGGCAGCGAGGCGGCGTGGATGTTTTGCTGGTGGTGTTGAAGTTGGTGGTGCACCCGCTGTGGGTGGCCGGTTTGGGTTGGGTATTGATTCAATGGGGCTTGCCCCTGACGCCCACCGCCTTGATGGCGGTGGTGCTGGTGGCTGCATTGCCCAGCGCCAGCAACAGCGCCTTGCTGGCCGAGCGTTTTCGTGCAGACAGCACGCGCATCACGCGGGTGATCTTGCTCTCCACCGCTTTGGCTTTCCCCAGCTTTTCAGCTTGGGTGGCTTGGTACAAGACTTAAGCCAGCCAAAATTTAAATCGCCAGCGGGTCTACATCGATGGCCCAGCGCAACACCGCTTTGTGCTGTGTGCGAAGTTGCTGTAAATCATCTTGCCACGCCGATAAAAACTGCTGCAAGTGTTTGCGTGAATGGCTTTCAATCAGCATTTGCGCGCGCTCCACATCAGCCACGCGCTGCATGCTCATGGGAACAGCGGGGTAGACGCTCAAACCCCCACCGCCGGCGGGCAAACGGGTTTCTCCCAAAGCTTTGGCGGCATTTAAAAAATCTTGCGCAGCGGTTTGTGTGCGGGCTTCAGCGCGCAGCAGCGCTTGGAAACTGAAAGGCGGCAAGCCGGCTTGTTCGCGCTCTTGCAACTGCTGGGCTGCAAAGCCGGCGAAGTCGTGCTGCTTCAAAGCCTCAAACAAGGGGTGGGCCGGGTGAAAGGTTTGCACCCACATCTCACAGGCTTGGGCGCTGCTGAGTTGGGCGTCGCGCCCGGCTCGCCCCGCGGCTTGCAAGAGCAGTGAAAACAGCCGCTCGGGCGCGCGAAAGTCGGCAGAAAACAAAGCGCCATCAGGGTTGAGGGCGGCCACCAAAGTCATGCGGCGAAAGTCATGGCCTTTGGCCACCATTTGCGTGCCCACCAACACATCCACCTCACCCTCGTGCACTTCAGCGAGTTGCCGCACCAATTCACCCTTGAGGCGGGTGCTGTCCGCGTCTATGCGCGCCACGCGCAGGGGCGAACCATCTGGGCGCTTCATGTCCGCCAGCAGCTCGGCCAGCAGCTCTTCGACTTTTTCTGTGCCGTGGCCCATCACGCCTATGTCTTGGTTGCCGCAACTGGGGCAAGCACGGGGCACGCTTTGTGTGAGGCTGCAGTGGTGGCAGCGCAAGGTGCGGTCGCCTTTGTGGAACACGCGGTAAGCGCTGCAATGCGGGCATTCGCTTTTCCAGCCGCATTCAGCGCAATGCAAGACCGGCGCATAGCCGCGCCGATTCAACAACACCAGCACCTGCTCTTGCCTACCCAGTCGCTCGCGCATGGCGCTCAACAGCGGCGCGGAGATCAGGGTCTTGCGGGGCTGGTTGTTCATGTCCACCCGCCTGAGCAAGGGCAGGGCGCTGTCGCCTACCCGCGAGGGCATGGACAAGCGGGTGTAGCGCGGTGCGGGCTGATCCGCCACCGCAGCTCGGCTGTGGTGCCAGCTCTCTAGCGAAGGCGTGGCCGAACCCAGCAGCACTTGCGCGCCTTCGAGTTGACCGCGGTAAACGGCCAAGTCGCGGGCTGAATAGCGGGCGCCCTCTTGCTGTTTGTAACTGGGGTCATGCTCTTCATCGACCACGATCAGCGCCAAGCGGGGCATAGAAGCCAGCACCGCCAAACGCGTGCCCAGCACGATGCGCGCCGTGCCCAGGTGCGCGGCCAGCCAACTGTTGAGCCGCTGCGCGGGCGTCATGCCGCTGTGCATGGCCACGATAGCGGCCTCGCCCAAATGTACAAAGCGTTGCCTCACCCGCGCTTCCAACTGGGGCGTGAGGTTGATCTCTGGCACCAACAGCAAGACTTGGGCTTGGGGAGACTCTTCCAGCAACTGTGCGGCGCGGCGCAGATACACCTCGGTTTTGCCGCTGCCCGTGTTGCCGTGCAGTAAAAAAGGCCCAGGTTGTTGGGCCATTTGCGTCAGCACTTGGGTTTGCTCTGGGGTGAGGGGCGGCACATCGGCTATTTCCACATGCACGGGAGCTGCTGGCTTGAGGCGTGTGAGCTTGCGTTGGAACTGAAGCGGGGAGAGGTCGCGCAAAGATGGCGGTAAACACGCCATGGCAAATTCACCTGCGCTGCGCTGGTAGTAGCTGGCGGCAAAGTCAATCAGCTTCAACCAGTTGGCAGACAAAGCGGGGATACCGTGCAACACCCCATGAATCGCTTTCAAGGGATGGGGTGAGGGCCCAGAAGGTGCGCCCGCGGGTTGCGGCCAAACCAATCCCAGCGTGTCGCGCTGACCCAAGGGCACCCGCACCAAACAACCGGGCTGCACATCTTCATCGGTTTCATAAGTCAAGGGCCCCGACAAACGGCTGTAAGCCGGCGTGGGCACCAAAACTGAAATTTCTCGCCGCATGTCAAGCCCTCATTTGCGAAGCGAAATTGATATGAATCTTTACAAAATCAGCTAAGTGGTTGATTGAAAAGGGGCTTTGGCAGTCATCCAAAATTTCTGTGGATAACTTTGTTGACAGTTTGTCATTCAGCTGTCGCAAGCCCGAAGAATCAAGGCTTTGGACACAATGCACGAAAAATTGGCAGACCATGGAATCTATATAAATCAAGCACTTAATTAATAACTGAAGGTCTATAAATTTTTTTTAAGATGTAAGTCCTTAGTTAATCAGTGGGCAAAAATTTGTGCATAACTGGGTTTCTGTGGGTAAAACTTTTTTGTGCAACTGGCTATTCAGGCGGTTTGGCGCAGCTTTTTGGAGTGGCTGTGTACCGCTTCGACCAAAGCGCTGACATGCTCGGGTGGGGTGAATTGGCTGATGCCGTGACCGAGGTTGAAGATGTGCGTGGGGCCGCTGTTGTTCAAGTCGGTGTGGGGCTTGCCAAAACTGTCAAGCACATGGCGCACTTGGGTGGCAATCGCCTCAGGCGGCGCAAACAACACATTCGGGTCAATATTGCCTTGCAAGGCTTTGCCGGGGCCGCCCACCGCACCACCCACTTGCTCGCGGGCACGCCCGAGGTTGACGGTCCAGTCCAGACCCAGCACCTCGCAGTCGAGATCGGCCATCTCCGGCAACCACAAACCGCCGCTTTTGGTGAAAACAAGGCGTGGAATGACCACGCCATCGTGGCTGCGCTGCAGTTGCGAGAGCACGCGGCGTGTGTAGGCCAGGCTGAATTCTTGAAACGCGCCATCCGCCAGCACCCCGCCCCAGCTGTCAAACACCATCACCGCTTGGGCACCGGCTTGGATTTGGGTATTTAAATAGAGGGCCACCGCGTCGGCGTTGATGGCCAATATGCGGTGCATCAGGTCCGGGCGGCTGTACATCAGGCTTTTCACCAGCCGGTAGTCGTCCGAGCCGCCGCCCTCCACCATATAACAGGCCAATGTCCAAGGGCTGCCGGAAAAACCAATCAACGGCACCCGGCCATTGAGGGCTTTACGTATGCTGGTGACCGCATCAAACACATATTGAAGCTTGTGCATATCGGGCACGGCCAACTCGGCCACTGCCGCTTCATCGCGCACCACTTTGGCAAATTTGGGGCCTTCGCCTTGGGCAAAAGACAGACCCAAGCCCATGGCGTCGGGGACGGTGAGGATGTCACTGAACAAAATAGACGCGTCCAGCGGGTAACGATCCAGTGGCTGCAAAGTCACTTCGGTGGCGTAATCCACATTGGTGGCCAAGCCCATGAAACTGCCGGCTTTGGCGCGTGTGGCGCAATACTCGGGCAAATAGCGACCGGCTTGGCGCATCAGCCAAACGGGGGTGTGGTCGGTGGCCTGACGCATGCAGGCGCGGATGAAGGTGTCGTTTAAAAGTGGAGCGTTCATAAAGCTTATTGTGGCAGGGGAATGAGGGATAAAGCTTGGCGCATCAAGTCGGGACTGAGCACCTCAGACAGCACTTGGGCGGGCTGGTTGGGTGACTGCAGCACATAAACAGGCACACCGCTGCGCCCCAAACGGCCCAAGGCTTGGGTGATGGCCGGGTCGCGGCGGGTCCAATCTGCGCGCAGCAGCAGCACATTTTTGTCGGCAAACGCTTTCAGCACCTGCGGGTGGCGCAATGTGGTTTGTTTGTTGACTTGGCAAGTCACGCACCAAGCGGCTGTGAAATCGATGAACACCGGACGGCCTTGCTTAAGTGCGGTTTGCACCTTGTCATCAGACCAGCTTTGCCATTCGGAGGAGGGCGCAACTTGGGCGGTGCTTTCAGTTGCTGGCTCTTGCCACACCAGCGGCCCCCAAGTGAAAAGCAATACCGTCAAAAGCCCGCCCCATAAACCAAGGCCCAGCCATTTGGCACGACCGGTCAAACCCAAAGCCCAGACACAGGCGCACACCAACAGCAGCACTGCCAGCATCACCGCTATGCCATCGATACTGGTTTGCTGCCCTAGTACCCACAGCAACCAAACCACGGTGGCCAGCATGGGAAAGGCAAACAGTTGTCGCAGACGCTCCATCCACATCCCAGGCCGCGGCAACCAACGCGCCCAAGCCGGCATCCAAGTTAAAAGCGTGAAAGGCAGGGCCAGTCCCAAACCTAAAGCGGTGAAGATCAACAGACCCTGCCACAGCGGCAAAGTCAGGGCAATGCCCACGGACGCCCCCATGAACGGTGCGGTGCAAGGCGCGGCCACCACCACCGCCAGCACGCCTGAGAGAAATGCATCTGCAAGCGGGTGACGCACCCATTGCGCCGCCAAACCGCTGCTCCAATGGGCTTGAAAATTCAACACGCCCAAAAGGTTCAAGGCGATCAAAGTAAACACCAATGCAAGCATGGACACCACCAGTGGCGACTGCAACTGAAAACCCCAGCCCAGTTGTTGCCCCGAGGCCCGCAAGCCCGCCACCAAC
>CANLWQ010000053.1 GCA_947494405.1 Comamonadaceae bacterium
CACTATGCCCACATTCGACATGCTTTGAAAACAAAGGGCACATTGATCGGCAGCAACGATTTGATGATTGCCGCCCATGCGCGCAGCGTGGGCGCCACTGTAGTGACAAATAACACCCGCGACTTTGAACGCGTACCTCAGCTGTCTGTAGAAAACTGGATAAGTTAATTGGCTTTCTGAGCCCCAAACCGCAAGAAGCAGTCGTCCAACTGTTGCCGCCAGATATTCTTTTGTCCCTGCGAAACAAAGCTGGCTTCAAAGCTGTTGAGCGCCAACTGGTAGGCGTGGGAAGCGTCCAAGTTCAAGGCAGCAAAGGTTTGCAGGTAGTTGTCGTTCAAATAGCCGCCAAAGTAGGCCGGGTCATCCGAGTTCAACATCACGCACAGCCCCAAGTCGAGCATTTGGCGCACATTGTGGTCGGCCAAGCTGGGAAACACACACAGCTTTTGGTTGGACAAAGGACACACCGTCAGCGGCACACGCTCCTTGGCCAAACGCGCCATCAGCGCTTCGTCGTGAATGGCTTGCACGCCGTGATCGATTCGCGCCACATGCAGCACATCCAAGGCGCTCCATATGTAAGCGGGCGGGCCTTCTTCGCCGGCATGGGCCACCAACTTCAAGCCCAGCTGAGAGGCGCGCTTGAAAACACGCTCGAACTTTTCTGGCGGATGGCCGCGCTCGCTGGAGTCCAAGCCCACACCGATGAACTTGTCTCTGAAAGGGAAAGCCTCCTCGAAGGTGTCAAAGGCTTCGTCCTCCGACAAATGGCGCAAAAAACACAAAATCAGCGCAGAACTGATGCCCAACTGGGCCTGCGCATCCACACAAGCGCGATGCAAACCGCTGATGACGCTGCGCATAGACACTTTGCGAGCGGTATGGGTTTGCGGGTCGAAGAAAATTTCGGCATGCACCACGTTGTCGGCCTTGGCTCGCAAAAAATAGGCCCAAGCCATGTCGTAAAAATCTTGCGGCTGCTGCAAAACACTGGCACCCGCGTAGTAAATATCTAAAAAGCTTTGCAAGTCGGTGAAAGCATAAGCAGCACGCAATGCTTCCACGCTTTTGTAAGGCAAGCGCACATCGTTGCGCTTGGCCAAAGCAAAAATCAGCTCAGGCTCCAGCGAGCCCTCTATATGTATGTGTAACTCGGCTTTGGGCATGGCCCGCAGCAAGTCGGGTAAGTGTTCAATCTGCTGCATGTCGTCCCCTGGGTAAAAGATGCTGATTTGAAGGCACCCAAGCTTGGTAGGCCTCTATCCAATTGCGGGCGATGCGTTGCTGCGCCTCGGCCAACGGCAATTTGCCCTGACAGACCAATTTGTACACCACGAATTCCAAATCGTTTTTTTGTTCTGCGCCCCATTCGCCTTGGCGAGGTTGCGGCCAGAGGTTCTGGGGATTGCTGGGACTGCCCCCAATGCTCAAAGGTATGAGGTGGTCTTGTTCGTAATTCTGAGGGTTGGTGTCCGCATAGCGGTACTGGCGAATTTGCTCACGCTTTAAACGGTTGGTCACGCGTTTGTCAGGTCTCACGCTGGCGGTATAGCCCTTGACGCAAACCGTGGACTGTAAATTTTGCGACGTGACGTGAGGGTCTATGGCGCCAGGCGTGATGCTGGCATCGGGTAAAGCGGGGTTGTGTTGCGCCAGCGCCGCGCATGCAGCCGTCAACAAGCACGGCAGCGCAAAAGCTTGAAACCAAAAAAAGGCTGCACCAGGGCAGCCTTTTCTCACCAACAAAGCGGGCATTACTTGTTGCCGGGCACTTTGCCTTCCACGCCTTTGACGTAGAAGAGCAGGCTGCTTAAGAATTTGTCGTCAGCGACTTCATCTTTCTTCAACTGGGTTTTGCCTGTGTTGTCCAGCAAAGGGCCTTTCCAAATGGCAAAGCTGCCATCTTTCAAGCCAGCTTTGATTTCGTCAATTTTGGCTTTGGTGTCAGCAGGCACATCGTCGGCAATCGAGACGATGTCGATAGCGCCTTCTTTCACACCGGCCCAAGTGTTACCGCCGCCCATCCACTTGCCTTCCAAGGCGTCGCGAGTGGCTTGTATGTAGTAAGGGGTCCAGTTGATGACGGCGGAAGCCAAATGCGCTTTGGGGCCGTAAGCAGTCATGTCCGAGTCCCAACCAAAAGCGCGCTTGCCTTTTTCTTCGGCGGTTTTCAGCACAGCGGGTGAATCGGTGTTTTGGAACAACACATCAGCGCCGCTGTTGATCAGCGATGTCGCTGCTTCGGTTTCTTTGGGTGGGTTGAACCACTCATTGACCCACACCACTTTGGTTTTGACTTTGGGGTTGACCGACTGCGCGCCCAAGGTGAAGGCGTTGATATTGCGAACCACTTCAGGAATAGGAATGGACGCCACCACGCCCAAGGTGTTGGACTTGGTCATCTTGCCAGCGATCACGCCAGCCATGTAGGCGCCCTCATAGGTGCGGCTGTCGTAGGTGCGCATATTCTCGGCTTGCTTAAAGCCAGTGGCGTGCTCGAACTTCACGTCTTTGTGGTCTGAAGCCACTTTGAGCATGGTCTCCATATAGCCGAATGTGGTGCCGAAAATAAGTTTGTTGCCTTGAGAAACCATGTCACGGAAGTTGCGCTCTGCGTCAGCGGACTCGGACACGTTTTCGGTGAAAGAGGTTTTGATTTTGTCGCCGAATTCGGCTTCCAAGGCTTTGCGGGCGTTGTCGTGCGCAAAGGTCCAACCGCCGTCACCGACCGGGCCCACATAGGCAAAAGCAATTTTCAAAGGCTCTGGTTTGGGCGCTTCAACCACGGGGGCGGGCAACGGTTCTTCTTTTTTGCTGCATCCGACCATGAGGGCCGCAGCAACCACGCCTAAAGCTGCAGCGCGAAACAGCGATCGCTTGAAAATGTCTGTCATGAAAAGTCCTTTGAGGGCAAGGTTGTAGAAAGGCGTGATTATGAACTGGGAGAGAAAGGTTTTCCCAAGGATGCTGGCATATTCACGCGAATCCACTGCGGATTGCGTGAAATCAGCGCCAGCACCACAATGGTGGCCAAGTAGGGCAGCATGCTGAGGAACTGGCTGGGCAACTCCACCCCACTGGCTTGCAAATGAAACTGCAACATGGTGACCCCGCCAAACAAATAGGCACCCAACAACACACGGGCCGGTCGCCATGTGGCAAAGGTGGTGAGCGCCAGCGCAATCCAGCCCTTGCCCGCAATCATGCCCTCGACCCATAGCGGGGTGTAGATGATGGAGATGTAAGCGCCTGCCAACCCGCACAAAGCCCCGCCAGTCACAACCGCGCCCAAACGAATACTGCGCACCGAATAGCCCAAGGCATGCGCCGACTGCGGCGACTCGCCCACTGCGCGCAAGACCAAGCCGGTACGGCTGTGGTTGAAAAACCAAATCAAGGCAATGGTAAAAAGGATGACCAAATACACCATGGGATGCTGCTTAAACAAAGCCTGACCTAGGTAAGGAATATCGGCCAAAAAAGGCAGCTCAAACTTCATGCGCTCGGGCAATTTGGCCTGCACATAAGCCGTGCCCACAAAGGCAGAAAAACCCACGCCAAACAGACTCAGCGCCAAACCCGTGGCGTACTGGTTGGTGTTGAGGCCCACCACCAAAGCGCCAAATATCAGCGCCAACAAAGCACCCGCCCCCATGCCGGCCAAAAACCCCAAGACATCGCTGCCGGTGTGCACCACGGTGGCGTAGCCTGCAATCGCCGCGCACAGCATCATGCCTTCGGCGCCCAAATTGACCACGCCGGCTTTTTCGTTGATCAGCAGGCCCAAAGCCGCAATAGCCAACACCGTGCCCGCGTTCAGCGTGGCGGCCAGCAACAAGGCATAGGTTTCCATCAAACCCCCAATGCCCGCGAGGCTTGCCAGCGCAAGCGGTAATTCATCAGCACATCACAGGCCAGCAAGCTAAACAGCAGCAGACCCTGAAACACGCCTGTGAGTGATTTGGGCAGCCCCAAGCGCGACTGCGCCAATTCGCCGCCTATATAAAACATGCTCATCAGCAGCGCTGAAAACACCATGCCTACCGGATGCAAGCGCCCGACAAAAGCGACGATGATGGCGGCAAAGCCATAACCCACCGGCACATAAGGCGTGAGTTGTCCTATGGGCCCGGCGACTTCCAAAGCGCCAGCCAAACCCGCCAAACCACCAGAAACCAACAAGGCCAGCCAAATGGCGCGATCGGAGGAAAAGCCGGCGTAGCGCGCAGCCGCCGGCGCCATGCCGCCAATTTGCTGTGCCCAGCCCGCGCGTGTGCGAAACAAAAACACCCACATCAGCAACACGCCCAGCAGCGCCAACAGCAAGCCCATATTCACACGAGAGCCTTTGAACAAGCGCGGTATGTGGGTCACCGATAAAAAAGTTTGGGTTTGCGGAAAGTTGTAACCCAAGGGGTCTTTCCACGGGCCATAAACCAAATAGCCCAAGACCATGATGGCGACATACACCAGCATCAGGCTGACCAAAATTTCATTGGCGTGAAAGCGCACCCGCAGCCATGCGGTGAGTCCCGCCCAGAGCAAGCCGCCCAACATGCCAGCCAACAAAACCGCCACCACCATCCAAGCACTGCTGTTGCTGTCGGCGGTCAATGCCATGCCGGCGGCAAACACCGCGCCCATCACATACTGACCTTCGGCGCCAATATTCCACACGTTGGAGCGAAAACACAGCGCCAGCCCCAAAGCGATCAGCAGCAAAGGCGTGGCTTTCACCATCAATTCGCCCAGCGCATAGCCAGAGCGAATCGGTTCCCAGAAAAACACCGCTAAACCTTTGACCGGGTCTTTGCCCAAAGCCCAAAACAGGATCACGCCCAAAACAACCGTGATGACCAAAGCCAACAGGGGCGAGGCGATGCGCCAAAAGCCAGAGGGTTCAGAGCGAGCTTCCAGTTTGAACATATCAATGCGCCGACTCTTGCACGGTATCCCACAAACCGCTCATCCAACTGCCGATTTGCGCCACGCTGGCGTCCGCCCGGGACAGCGAAGGCGACAAGCGCCCTTGCGCCATGACATGCAAGCGGTCGCAGAGTTCAAACAATTCATCCAGCTCTTCGCTGACCACCAACAGCGCACAACCTGCGTCGCGCAGTGCCAGCAATGCGGCGCGAATTTGCGCTGTAGCACCCACGTCCACGCCCCAAGTGGGCTGAGAAACAATGAGCAACTTGGGAGCGGCGTCCACTTCCCTGCCGACAATGAACTTTTGCAAATTACCGCCCGACAGCGATTGGGCCAGAGCCTGTGGGCCGCCCGCCTTTACTTGGAAGCGCTCAATGATGGTTTGGGCTTGTGCCTTCAACGCGCCCATGTCAATCCAACCGCTTGACCCCACCGCTTCGTCACGGGTGAGCAGCAGGTTGTGCGCCAGGCTCAGGCCAGGCACTGCGCCTCGGCCCAAGCGTTCATCGGGTACAAAATGCAGGCCCAAAGCGCGGCGCTGGGCGGGGCCCAGTCTGCCCACCGCTTGGCCGCCCATGCGAATGCTGTCGGCCTTGGCGCGGGTGTCCTCGCCACTCAAGGCAAACAAGAGCTCGCGCTGGCCGTTGCCCGACACACCCGCAATACCCACGATCTCGCCTTGCCGGACTTGCAAGTCCAACGCTTGCAGGTTCATGCCAAAAGGGTCTAGGCGCGGCAAGCTCAGCTGTGACACTGCCAAGACCACCTCCCCTGCTTGACGGCTGTGGTGTACCAGTGAGGTGGGTTTGCTGCCAATCATCATTTGGCTTAAAGAAGCATTGGTTTCTTCGCTTGGAATACAGGTGCCGCTGACACGCCCGCCTCGCAGCACGGTGCAATGGGTGCACAGGGCGCGGATTTCATGCAATTTGTGGCTGATGTACAAAATGCTGCAGCCTTGGACCACCAACTGGCGAAGCACCGCAAACAGTTTGTCCACCGCTTGGGGGGTGAGCACCGAGGTGGGTTCGTCCAAAATCAGCAAGCGCGGTTCGCACAGCAAGGCGCGGATGATTTCCACCCGCTGCATTTCGCCCACGCTCAGGGTGTGCACCGGGCGCTCAGCTTCGATATCCAGGCCGTAAAGGGCGGCTTTGTCGCGTATGCGCTGGGTCACCTCGGCCAAGGAAAGGGTTTTATCCAAACCCAGCCAAACATTTTGCGCCACGCTCAGGCTGTCGAACAAGCTGAAGTGCTGGAACACCATGCTGATGCCCAAGGCGCGGGCTTGCTGCGGGCTGCGGATATGCACCGGCTGACCCTCAAACAGAATGCGGCCCGCGTCGGGCTGCACCGCGCCATAAATGATTTTCATCAAAGTGGATTTGCCCGCGCCGTTTTCGCCCAAGATGGCGTGGATTTGGCCAGGCAGCACATCCAAAGCAATGTGGTCGTTGGCGAGTACCGCGGGATACTGCTTGCAAATACCCTTGAGGCTGAGCAAAGGGGACTTGCTCAAGCGGCTTTTCTCCTCAAAATTTCTGGTGCAACCATCGCTTCTACACATCTATTTACGAACATCTTGAGCAATGTAACACCCTGAAACGTAACCCCATCACATTGCAACTGCGCACACTTCGATCTACACTTTGTGCACCATGAAAGCTGGAAATTTTGACTCACTTAGCTACGTCAACCGGCTCAAAGCAGCTGGCATGGAAGGCGGTTTGGCTGAAGTTCAAGCCAGCGTCATGACCGAAGTCATTCAAGACCATTTCCACAGCCTCAGCACCAAGCAAGAACTTCAACAACTGAGCCTTGACCTGCGCAAAGAATTACAACTGCAGGGCCAAGAGCTGCGCAAAGAAATGAATCTGATGGGCCAAGAGTTGCGCAAAGAAATGAATCTGCTGGGCCAAGACCTGCGCAAAGACATGCAACTTCTCAGACTGGAAGTGCAAAAAGACATGCAGTTACTCGAGCAGCGCATGGTCATCAAGTTGGGCAGCCTCATGGTTTTGGCCATAGGCGTGGTGGCCACCGTGGTCAAGTTGCTTTAAAGCACCAGCAGCGCTCTGAAATCGTTCACATTGGTGTGGGTGGGGCCACTCACCACCAAGTCGTCCAAAGCTTCAAAAAACCGGTAACTGTCATTGCGGTCTAAATACGCCGAGGGTTTCAAGCCCACTGCGTCAGCCCGCGCTAGCGTGTCGGGCGCTACCCAAGCCCCTGCGTTGTCTTCTACCCCGTCAATGCCGTCGGTGTCGGCCGCCAAGCCCCATACGCCCGCTTGGCCCTGTAAGGCGACCGCCAGCCCCAAGCAAAACTCACCAGCCCGTCCACCTTTGCCGCGCGGCGTGCCTGCCTCTTGGGGGCGCACTGTCACTGTGGTTTCACCGCCGCTCAAAATGACGCAAGGTTTTTGAAACGGCCCTTCGCCTTTGGCGGCGGCACGCGCCAGTGCTGCGTGTACCTTGCCAACTTCACGCGACTCGCCCTCTATTTCGTCCGACAGCACATAAGCATTCAAGCCCGCAAGACGAGCCAATGCGGCAGCAGCTTTTAGAGACTGTTGCGGCGTGGCCAACATTTGCACACTGTGGCCTTGAAACACAGGGTCTGCCGGCTTGGGCGTTTCCAACTCACCTGCACGCAAAGCAGCCCACACGGTTTCGGGCAAAGCAATGCGGTACCGCTCCAAGATGGCTATTGCTTGGGCGCAGGTGCTGCTGTCTGGCACGCTGGGCCCGCTGGCAATCACCGCCGGGTCGTCACCTGGCACATCGCTGATGGTCAGCGTCACCAGCTGCGCGGGGTGACAAGCCACAGCCAAACGACCGCCTTTGATGCGCGACAGGTGTTTGCGCACCGTGTTCATTTCCACAATATTCGCACCGCTTTCCAGCAAAGCGCGGTTGATCTGCTGCTTGTCAGCCAAGGTCAGGCCTTGGGCTGGCAGTGTCAGCAAAGCCGAGCCGCCACCGGAAACCAAGCAAATCACTAAATCGTTGTGCGTGAGGCCATGGCACAAAGCCAGCATGCGCTCGGAAGCTGCGAGTCCCGCCGCGTCAGGCACGGGATGCGATGCCTCCACCACCTCAATGCGTTGAGTCAGGCCTTGGGGCCGGGGGGGCGTGTGCTGGTAACGGGTGACCACCAAGCCAGACAATTCAGCATCTGCCGGCCATAAAGCCTCTAGGGCATGGGCCATGGCGCCTGCTGCCTTGCCTGCGCCCAAGACCAAAGTGCGCCCACGCGGCACAGCCGGCAAACATGGGGGCATATTCAAAAGAGGCTGGGCACGCGCCACTGAAGCATCAAAGAGTTGGCGCAAAAACCCTTTGGGGTCGTGTGAGTAAGGAGGTGAAACAGACATGGCTTGCGAGCATAGCGTATCGCCTCAAGTTCTAGCCTCTCGCGTCGATTAGCAGTTATCTTAAGTTGCGAAGCACACCATGGCCACCTTTGACTTTCAAAAATATTTGCAGTCCGACACCACCGAAAACGAAAACCTGTGGGTCTGGTTTGCTTTTATCGTTTTTTTTCCCTTGGTGATTTTTTGGTACACGGGTCGCATGCTGACCAAGGGCGTTGAAGCCGCGAACCAGCAAATGGCCACCAATGCCAGACGGCAAATGATCAGCCACAACCAACAAGTTGAGCAAAGTGCCCAGCGTCGCTTAAAGATGCAAAAAGAACACCAAATTTATTTGGCCGAACGCGAAAAACGCTTGCAGGCCTATGAAGAAAAACTCAGGGCCGCAGCAGCGCCCTGATACAAAACAGTAGGATGGTGGCCATGCCTTCATTGTTTGAGGCAAGGAGCCGCCATGAGGTTGGGGTTTGCAGTTCATGCATTGTTCATGGTTTTTGTCTTGGTGGCGTGTTCCACCAAGCCAGTGGCTGTTCTTACGCCCCAGCCTACGCAGCCTGCGCTCCCCCCCACCGCATTGCCCGAAACGCCCGCACCAGACGCAAGCGCTTCCGCACCGCTTTCAGGAATCGAACCGCCAGTCCCACCCGCCAGCCCAGCGGTTTATGAGGCCAGCAGCGCCGATTACCGCCGCGATGCGGCCCGCCATATTTACCGGCGTCTGCCAGCGCGCATTTACAAGGGCAAGCTGCCACCCATGTTGAAAGCGGTGGTGGTGGTGGATATACATATAGAGCCCTCAGGACAAATTGGGCATATCGATTGGGTGCGCGTGCCCAAACATGCGCCCGAGGTGAAGCAAGACATTGAGCAAGCCATTTTTCAATCGGCACCTTTTCCTGCGCCCTCGCAGTTCAAGCGGGTGCGTTACACCGAAACTTGGTTGTGGCACAAAAGCGGGCGCTTTCAGCTTGACACCCTGACCGAGGGGCAGCACTGATATATCGGTACTTTATAGCTAAATTCGTCAAATAAATTAAAAGTGACAGTAATTTAGACTTTCACAAAAATCCCCTAAATTCGCATTTTTTGCGAATATCATGCTCGGGCGACAGATTTAAGGGCTTAATCCCGTCTTTTTTTGAAAGTGAACAAACCATGAGCAGTTCCCCATCCTCGCCGCCCGTCGGCACAGCACCCACGTTTGCTGACTGGATTTTCATAGCGGTTTTGGTGGGCGCCATTGCTTTGGTCGCTTACCTTGGCGAAATCGCGTTTGAGCATGCGCAACAAACGGAGAAAAGTAAGCGCAACGCTGAAGGTTTGGTGACATGGCTGAGCACAGCCAGTACGGATCGCTTCAACCCCGATTACCCGGTTAAAGCTTGTGCAGGTGGCGGTGACGCCAAAACCAGTCCTTGGGGCGCCTGCCTAGAGCATTTGTTGGCGAATGACTTCAAGAGCATGCAAAACGCTTTCAATGGCAAACCGCCCGCCTTCATTGAAGCATGCAACCCCTCTGATAAAAGCCTTAGAGGTGACATTGTTTTGTTGAAAAACACAGCCACCGCGCCAGGGTCTGCCGTGGCCTCCGTCAGCTCGCAACTGGTGGCTGAGGACAGCATTGACCAAAAACTTCAATTAAGTATCGCTATCTGTGACAAAGGTGCTTACCTTGTCAAAGTGGCTGACTTTGAATTCTGAGGCTGAACATGACACAAGAATTGAACACCCCAACCACAGCTCAAAAACTGATTGACATTGACGCTGTCGACGCCAAAACCCTGCTGGGC